>VGAV01000068.1 GCA_016870695.1 Actinomycetota bacterium
CCCGGCCGGCGTCGTGCGCACGAAGGCGGAATTCGAACACGTGCGCGACGCGTTCTCGGCGGCATCCGTGGATCGGACGTTCCAGACGGTCTCGCTCGCCGCGAAGATCCTCCTCGCGCAGCGCGAGGTCGAACGCGCGATGAAGGACGCGTCGTCGATCACGCTCCTCGGCGCGCTCAACGACGTGCGCGGGCAGGTTCAGGGTCTGATCTTCTCGGGGTTCCTCTCCCGGACCGGTCTCGCCCGGCTCCCGTACTACCCGCGTTATCTCGCCGGGGCGCTGGAGCGGGTGAAGACGCTCTCGGACAACCCCGGCCGCGACCGCCAGCGCATGACCGAGTACGAGCGCGCCGCCGCGGGCTTCGTGGATGCCGGGGGCTCGGTGCCCCTGCCCCCGGACGCCCCGGCGAACCTCGTGCAGACCCGCTGGCTGCTCGAGGAACTGCGCGTGAGCCTCTTCGCCCAGCGCCTCGGCACCGCCGAACCGGTCTCCCCTCAGCGCATCGCGAAGGCGCTCAAGAGCGCCTGAGTCGTCGGCTCGTGTCGCTTGCCGGGACCTGGAGGCGACGTGATCCGGCGACGCGCACGCCGACGTGCACCCGCCTGCCTCAGACGCCGAGCGACGCACCCCAGGTACGCAGCAACGTCTCGAGAGAGCGACGCTGGTCGGGGTCGAGTCCGGCGAGCAGGCGCTGCTCGTTCGCGATGTGCGCCGTGTAGGCCTCGTCGATCACGCGCCGCCCGGCCGACGTCAGCCGGATGACGCGCGCCCGCCCGTCATCGGCGTCGTCGTCGCGCACCACGAGACCGGATGCCACGAGCCGGTCGACGCGCTTGGTCACCGCCCCGGTGGTGACCATGGTGTGACGCGCGAGCTCGCCCGGGGCCGCGGCGAATGGCGCCCCCGCTCGGCGGAGGGCGGCGAGGATGTCGAACTCCCCCTCGCCGAGGCCGTACCGGCGGTAGACCGCGAGCAGTTCGTCGCGCAAATGATCGGCGAGGCGGTGCAGGCGTCCGATCACCTGCATCGGCGAGACGTCGATGTCGGGTCTCTCGGCGCTCCACTGGGCGACGATGGTGTCGACGCGGTCGGTCGTCGGGGTCATGGCATCCACTTTATCTTCCAGGGAAGCTACTCTGTCTTCCATGGAAGCTGAATGGCGCTTCATCGCCGTCACCGCCGTCGCACCGATCGCGTGGGGCGCGACGTACGTCGTCACGCGGCATCTGCTGCCGGCGGACGCGCCGCTGTGGGGAGCGGCCCTTCGGGCCCTGCCCGCGGGCCTCCTGCTTCTCACGCTCGCGCGACGGCGGCCGCACGGGGCGTGGTGGTGGAAAGCCCCCGTCCTGGGAATGCTGAACTTCGGCGCCTTCTTCGTGCTCGTCTACGTGGCTGCGCAGCTTCTGCCGTCGTCGATCGCCGCGTCGATCATGGCTCTCGCCCCGCTGGCCCTCGCCGGACTCGCGTGGCCCTTGCTCTCCCAGCGCCCCACGGCACGGTGGGCGGTCGGAGCCGCGGGCGGCCTCGCCGGCGTCCTGCTCGTCGTCGGCCTCGGCGCCGGCGCGGTGCCGGCGACCGGGGTGGTGGCATCCGTCGTCGCGCTGCTCGCGTCGTCGCTGGGCGCGATCCTCACGACCCGATGGCGAGACGAGACGCCCCTCCTGGCCACGACGTCGTGGCAGCTGACGGCCGGCGGTATCGTGCTGGTCGTCGTCGCGGGCGTCGTCGAGGGTTCCCCGCCCCGAGTGGATGCCGTGGGCGTCGCCGCCTACGCCGGCATCGCGGTCGTCGCCACGGCCGTGGCGTTCGTGTGCTGGTTCACCGGGCTGCGGCACCTCCCCGCGGGCACGGTCGGCCTGATCGGCTTGCTGAACCCGGTCACCGGTGTGCTGCTCGGCGTCGCGGTCGGCGGCGAGTCACTGGCGCCGGCGCAGGTGCTCGGCATCCTGCTGGTGCTCACGGCGATCGCCGTCACGAGCGGGGCGAGGAAACCGGGACCCCCGGCGCGACCAGGCAGGAACGAGCGTGAGCGAGGCGCCCGCCTCTGACCCCTGACCCGGCATCCCTCCCCCGATCCCACCGCCCGCGCACCGGAATCGGAGAACCGCGCCGGATTCGGAGATTCCCCCCGAAATCGTCCGAGAACAGCGCGGATCTCCGAATCCACGACGCCGACTCAGGACCGCAGCACCACCGACCCGAACGTCGCCGAAACGTTCACGCGCGGGGCGCCCGCCGCCCCGTCCGCCGCCGGCAGCCGGTCGTCGACCTCGCCCATTCCGTCGTCCACGGTCACGCGGTAGGCCTCGTCGGGCAGGAGGACGTCCGCGGACCCGGCCGTGAGCTCGATGTCGGTGCGGCGGGGCGCCTCACCGGTGAGCGCGGCCGACAGGCGACCGCCGGCCAGCTCCATCCGGGCCTCGGCGACGTCGGCGAGCGCGACGGCCGCCTGACCGCCGGTCACCGTGAGGTCGAGAGACGTCGCCGTCCCGTCGACGTCGACGCGGCCCCCGGCGACGTCCACCGTCAGCGACCGGTACTCCCCCGCCAGGTCGAGGCTGCCGGCGCCGATGTCGAACTCCGCGTCCAGCACACCATCGGCCAGGTCGAGGGGAAGGGTGAGCGTCGCGGCCGACCGCGGGCCGGCGGCGAACCACGTCCCCTCCGGCGAGGTGACCTCGAGCGTGTCGCCGTCGCGTTCCATGCGCCACCCGCCGCGGTCCCCGTCGCCCCCTCGGGCCGCGTCAGCGGTCCCGCCGCGTCGACCGCGGTCGCCGGGACCACCCCGGTCGTCCGAACGGCCGCGCGCGCCGTCGACGGTCAGTTGCGCGGTGGCCACGTCGGCGAACGCGACCGTCAGCCGGGCACCGGCGACGTCGACGTCGAGGTCGGTGACGCCGACCACGCCGACGCGGGTGTCGTCCGACCCGCGCATCCCCGCGGCGGCGGACACCGCCGTGCTGCCGAGCGTGCCGGCGATGACGGCCGCCCCCAGCACCGTGGTCGCGATCGAGATGATGCGCGCGGCGGTGCGCGGGCGCCCGGACGACACCGCCGCCGGAGCGGTTCGCTCGGACGCGGCCGCGGAAGAGCGCTCGGACGGCGCCGCGGTGTCGGGCGAGGGATCGGTCATGACGGTGCTCCCGTGGTGTCGTGGCCCAGGTGGACGAGCGCGGCGATGACGCGGCGGTTGCCGGTGTCGTCCTGCTCGAGGCCGAGCTTGGTGAAGATGGCGGTGATGTACTTCTCGACGCTCGCCTCCGAGACGAACAGCGCCTGCGCGATCGCCTGGTTCGAGCGTCCTTCGGCGATGAGGGCGAGCACGGCACGCTCCCGGTCCGTGAGGCTCTGCAGCCGCTGGTCGCGGCGCCGGCGGGTGAGCAGCTGGCCCACGACCTCCGGGTCGAGCACGGTGGCCCCGCCCGCGATCCGCGCGACGGCCTCGAGGAAGTCGCGGACGTCGGCGACGCGGTCCTTCAGCAGATAGCCGAGCGACCCCTGCCCGTCGGCGATGAGGTCGCTGGCGTAGCGCTCCTCGACGTACTGCGACAGCACCAGGACGGCGAGCCCCGGATGCCGCGACCGCAGGGCGATCGCCGCCCGGATGCCCTCGTCGGTCCAGGTGGGCGGCAGGCGCACGTCGAGGATGCACAGGTCGGGAGCTGTCGTGGCGACCGCCTCGTCGAGGCCGTCCGCGTCGGCCAGGGCGGCGACGACCTCGTGTCCGTCGTCGGCCAGCAGGCGCACGAGCCCCTCGCGCAGCAGCACGGAATCCTCGCAGATCAGGATGCGCACGGGACCGTCACCTCCACCGACGTCGGCCCGCCCTGCGGGCTGTCGATGCGGGCGCTGCCGCCGGCCGCGGTGACGCGGTTGACGATGCCGTCCAACCCGCCGCCGGGCACGACGCGGGCGCCGCCCAGTCCGTCGTCCTCGACACGGGCCCACAGGGTCTGGTCCTCCCGCACCCGCACCGACACCCGGCATGCGGCAGCGTGGGAGTGCTTCGCCGCGTTGGTCAGCGCCTCGGCGATGGAGAAGTACACCGCGGCCTCCGCGGCCCGGCTGCACCGTCCGGTGAGGCGCACATCGAGCGTCACGGGGATGTGCGACCGCGACGCGAGCGCCGAGAGGGCGGCATCCAGTCCCCGGTCCTCCAGGACGGACGCATGGATGCCGCGCGCCAGCTGCCGCAGCTCGGTGATGGCCGACTTGGTGGAGGCGTGCGCCTCGGCGACGAGGGCCTTGGCGGTCTCGGGGTCGTCGTCGATCTTGGTCTGCGCGAGTCCGAGCGTCATGCCGATCGACACGAGTCGCGGCTGCACGCCGTCGTGGAGGTCGCGCTCGATGCGCGTGCGCTCGACCTCGGCGGCACGGACGGCGCCGGCGCGACGGGTGTCGAAGGTGCGCGCCTGCGCCTCGAGCTGCGCTTCGCGCGAGGGCACCAGGATGCCGCGCGCGACGACCCCGTGCAGGATGCCGAGCCCCACCACGACGGCCAGGCCGATCACCGCGGCCAGCACGCCGGCGATCGCGGCGCCGACGCCCCCGAGCGGGATGCCGGCGAAGACGCCCGCTGCACGACCGCCGAACACGGCGCCCACCAGCAGCGTGAGGCCCCACGCGACGGCGCCCGCGGCGACGAGGACGACGAGCCCCATGACGGTCGCAGCCGCGAACGAGGCGACCCCGCGCCACTGCCGGCCGTCCTTCGTCTGCAGCCAGATCGTGTGCAGGAATCCGCCGAAGCCGGTCTTCTCACTGCGCCGGACGCGCGGGCTGGGCAGCCCGAGGCCGTAGAGCCCGTCGACGCGGGCGTGCTCCAGCCACGCGACGGCGAACAGCGCGTACACGAGACCGACGAGCAGCACGGCACCGACGAGCAGGACGGGCAGCAGGCCGAGTCCCGCGCTGAGCAGGCCGAACAGCGCGGTCAAGACGACCGGTCCGACCAGGCCGAGTGCCGCGAGGTGCGCGACCGCCCCCGCGATGCGGGCGGGTGAGCCGAAACGCGCGCGGCGGGACGGCGCGGCCGGAGCGTCGGAGCCGGCCGGCGCGACGGAGCCGCCGGGCGCGGCGGAGCCTGGGGGCGCGGAGCGGCTCGCCGTCGTGGCGGGGGTGTCCGCGGGCGGCGGGGGGAAGGGGGCCGTTGTCATGCCCACCACGCTAGGCCGGGCCGTCGGGGGGCGCCGCCCGGTCAGCCCCCGCGCGCATTCGGGTTATCCCGAACGGCCGGCGTGCCCGTGGCATCCCTCCCGGAATCGGAGAACCGCGCCGGAATCGGATGTTCCAGCCGGAATACTCCGAGAACAACGCCATTCTCCGAATCCGGCACACCCCAGGCGGCGCAACGCGGATGCCGACCCGGGGCCGCGCGCGGCTCAGGACAGGTCGTCGGCCGTCAGCCAGCCCGTGTCGAGCAGCAGGCTCTCGATGTCGCGCGCACGGACCACGCTCGCCCCGGCCGTCGCGGACGGCACGCCGTCGAGCCCCGCCGGCTCGCTGCCGTCGACGCGCGGGGCGTCGCCGTCCAGCAGCGCCTGCACGGCATCGGCCGCCCACGGCGCAAGCTCCCGCGGGTCGACGAAGACCGTCGCGTCCACGATCCCGTCGCGAAGGGCCTGCACGGTCGCCAGGTCACCGCCGGAGCCGACGACGGTCACCTGCCCGGCGAGCTCCGCGTCGAGGTCGGGACCGGGCGACGGCGAGGCCGTGGGAGTGGAGGAGGGACTTCCGGATGCCGCGGGCGACGGGGTCGCGTCATCGGGCAGCGGCGTGGTGAGCGCGGTGACGACGCCGCGGGTCGTGGCGTCGGTGAGGGCCAGGATCGCCGTCGGGCTCGCGGGGTCCGTCTCCTCCGGATTCAACAGCGCCCGCGTGCGCCTCTCGGCCGCGGTGGCGTCGTCGTCCCCCGTGGTCGCGGCGTCGTCGATCGTGGCCCCGGCGACGATCTCGATGCGCCCGTCGGCGACGGCGGCATCCAGCACCTCCCGCGCCGCGTCGTAGCGGCGCACCGTCCACGCGTCCTCGTCATCCCCGGTCAGCACGGCCACGCGCGGCGGTGTCGCAGGCGCGTCGTCATCGGTCGCGGCATCCGGGAGGTCCGACAGCAGCGCCTGGGCCTGCGCCCGTCCGAGCGCCTCCGGATCGACCGCGGCGGCGAACCCCGCCCCCGGCAGCGCGAGAGCGCGCTCGAAGGTCACGATCGGGATGCCGTCCGCGACGGCCGTCTGCAGGGCCACGTCCAGGTCGTCGACGGACAGGGGTGCGACGACCACCGCGTCCGCGCCCTTGGTGAGCATGTTCTGCACCTGCGAGCCCTGCGTGCGGGCGTCGCCCGCGGCGAACTGGAGGTCGACGCGGTAGCCGCGGCCGGTCAGCTCGTCCCGGAGGGCCTCCCCCGCGCGGGCCCACTGGGCGTCGTCCGACTGCGGCAGTGCGACGCCGATCACGCCGGCGCCGTCGCTGGTCCCGGTGGTGCGCGCCGTCGAGGAGGTGCATCCCGCGGCCAGCGCCGCCACGGCGAGGAGCCCCGCCACGAGAGCGGCGGTGCGGCGGCGGGAGGGCGAAGTCACCCTCACGATTGTGCCCCACCGCGGCCGGCCGCCACCCTCCTCCCGCCCCCGCCGCACGTTCCGTCGGAACGACGGCGCCCCGACGGACCCCGTGCGAACGACGGACGCCCCGCCGCAGCAGCGACGGGGCGTCCGGAAGAGCCGGCGACGGCTCAGCCGCGGGTGCGGTTCTTGTTGTAGACGTCGAAGGCGACGGCGAGCAGGAGCACGAGGCCCTTGATGAACTGCTGCACATCGGTCGAGATGCCCATGAGCGACATGCCGTTGTTCAGCACACCCATGACCAGACCACCGGCGATGGCGCCGACCACGCGGCCCACACCGCCCTGCACGGCCGCACCACCGATGAACGCGGCAGCGATGGCATCCAGCTCGAACAGGTTTCCGGCACCGGGGCCGGCCGAGTTCAAACGGCCCGTGAAGACGATGCCCGCGAGCGCCGCCAGCGTGCCCATGTTGACGAACAGCATGAAGTCGACGCGACGCGTCTTGATGCCCGACAGCTTCGCCGCGGTGCGGTTGCCGCCGATGGCGTAGATGTGACGACCGAAGACGCTGCGGCTCATGACGACCGAGTAGCCGATGATGAGCACGGCCAGGACGACGAGCACGATCGGGGTGCCGCGCGAGTTCGGGGCGACGCCCAGCAGGTACGTGAGGTACGCGATGAGCGCGCCGCCGCCGATGATCTTGAACAGGAACCAGACCTGGGGCTCGTTCTGCAGCTCGAGGGCGGCGCGCTTGGCGCGCTGGCGCACCTGGGTCACGACGAAGAGCACGAGCGTCAGCACACCGAGGCCGACGGTGATCCACTCCGCCGGGGACGAAGAGGCCGGGAACAGGTCGGGGAAGAGGTAGCCGCCGCCGAGCTGGCGGTACTCGCTCGGGAAGGGCGTGATCTGGGTGTTGCCCAGGGTCATCTGCGTGAGACCGCGGAACAGGAGCATGCCCGCCAGGGTCACGATGAACGCGGGTATGCCCACGTACGCCACCCAGAAGCCCTGCCACATGCCGACCACCGCGCCCAGGATCAGCGACAGCGTGATGCCGAGCCACCAGGGCAGACCCCACTGGACGATCAGCACGCCGGACACGGCGCCGACGAACGCCGCGACCGAGCCGACCGAGAGGTCGATGTGGCCGGCGATGATGATCATCACCATGCCGATCGCCAGGATCAGGATGTAGCTGTTCTGGACGATGATGTTCGACACGTTGCCCGGGGTGAGCAGACGGCCGCCGGTGAGCGCCTGGAACAGCAGGACGATCACGATCAGGGCGATGAAGATGCCGATCTCGCGCAGACGCGAGGTGAGGAAGGGGATGATGCCCCCGGCGCCGCCGGGCGCGCCCCCGACGGGACCGCGGGGGGTTCCGCCCGGACCTGCCTGGGTCGCGGTGTTGTCAAGCGCTGACATGGTCGGCTTCCTTCTCCTTCGTCATGAGCACCATGAGGGCCTCGGGGGTCGCTTCCTCGATGGGCAGCTGACCGGTGATGCGTCCCTCGCTGAGGGTGTAGATGCGGTCGCAGATGCCGAGCAGCTCGGGGAGCTCCGAGGAGATCACCAGCACGCCCTTCCCCTGCGCCGCGAGAGAGTTGATGATCGTGTAGATCTCGTACTTGGCGCCGACGTCGATGCCGCGCGTCGGCTCGTCGAGGATGAGCACCTCGGGGTCGGAGTACAGCCACTGCGACAGCACGACCTTCTGCTGGTTGCCGCCGGAGAGCTTGCCGACCACGACGTCCACCGACGGCGCCTTGATGTTCATCGACTGGCGGTACCGGTTGGCGACGAGGTACTCCTGGTCACCGTCGACCCAGCCGCCCTTGGCGAGCTTGCGCATGCCGGCGAGCGAGATGTTCCGCTTGATGGTGTCGATGAGGTTGAGCCCGGCGCCCTTGCGGTCCTCGGTGACGTAGGCCAGTCCGCTGCGGATGGCCGCGGGGACGCTGGAGGTGTCCGCCTTCTGTCCGCGGATGTAGACCTCACCGGAGATGCGCGACCCGAAGCTCTTGCCGAACACGCTCATCGCGAGCTCGGTGCGGCCGGCGCCCATGAGGCCCGCGATGCCCACGACCTCGCCCGCGCGGACGGTGAGGTTCGCGTCGTGGATGACGGTGCGCGAGGCGTCCGTCGGGTGGTGGACCGTCCAGTCCGCGATGCGCAGAACCTCTTCGCCGATCTCGACGTCGCGGTCCGGGTAGCGGTTCTCGAGCTCGCGACCGACCATGCCGCGGATGATGCGGTCCTCGCTGGTGCCGCCGGTGGCGACGTCCAGGGTCTCGATCGTGCGACCGTCGCGGATGATCGTGACCTCGTCGGCGATCGCGCGGATCTCGTTGAGCTTGTGGCTGATGATGATGCTCGTGATCCCCTGCCCCTTGAGGTGGCGGATCAGGTCGAGCAGGTGCGCCGAGTCGTCGTCGTTCAGGGCGGCGGTCGGCTCGTCGAGGATGAGGAGCTTGACGTCCTTCGACAGCGCCTTGGCGATCTCGACCAGCTGCTGCTTGCCGACGCCGATCTCGTTCACGGGGACGTCGGGGCTGTCGCCCAGGCCCACGCGGGCCAGGAGCTTGGATGCCTCCCGGTTGGTGGCATCCCAGTCGATCAGGCCGCGCTGGGTGATCTCGTTGCCGAGGAAGATGTTCTCCGCGATCGAGAGGTAGGGG
>VGAV01000069.1 GCA_016870695.1 Actinomycetota bacterium
GGAGGGATGCCGGGAGGCGGCCGTCGACTACGCGCGCAGCCGCACCGTCTTCGGCGAGCGGCTGTCGACGCGGCAGAGCATCCAGTTCCTGCTGGCCCGCATGCACGCCCGTGTCCACACCGCCCGGCTGGCGTGGGTGCACGCGGCGCGGCTGTGCGACGCCGGGACGCCCTTCTCGGTGGAGGCCGCGGTGGCGAAGATGACCGCCAGCGACGCCGCCATGGCCAACGCGCGCGACGCGACGCAGGTGTTCGGCGGCAACGGGTTTATCAACGAGTACCCCGTCGCGCGCCATTACCGGGACTCGAAGATCCTCGAGATCGGAGAGGGGACCACCGAGGTCCAGCTCATGGTCATCTCGCGGGCGCTCGGGCTCACCGGTACCGTGGCGGCATGATCGAGCAGCGCGGCCTGTACCTGGAGGAGTTCGTCGTCGGCGAGCGGTACGCGCACCGGCCCGGGCGCACCGTCACCGACGCGGACAACGTCCTCTTCACGACGCTGACGATGAACACGCAGGCGTTGCACCTGGATGCCGCCTTCGCGGCGACCCAGCCCTTCGGGCGGCCTCTCGTCAACTCGATGTGGACGCTGTCCACCCTCGTCGGCCTGTCGGTCGCGCAGCTCACGCAGGGCACGCTCGTCGCCCAGCTCGGGCTGACGGACGTGAGCTTCCCCGCCCCGCTGTTCGTCGGGGACACCCTCAGCGCGCAGACCGAGGTGGTGTCGGTCCGGCCCTCCGCCTCGCGGCCCGGGCAGGGCGTCGTCGTGCTCGCCCACACCGGCCGGTCGCAGAACGACGAGATCGTGGCGACCGCGACACGGACGGTCCTCGTCTGGGGCGAGGCGAGAGGGCGGTGAGCCGCGCGGATATGCCGCCGTTCCGGCGACGCGGGGAGGGAGCACGATGACCCGTGCGTTCGATCTCGGGCCGGCCCTGCTGTTCGTCCCCGCGGACCGTCCCGACCGTCTCCCGAAGGCGCTGGACCGGGCGGATGCCGCCATCCTCGACCTCGAGGATGCGGTGGCCCCCGACGCGAAGGCCGCCGCGCGGGCGGCGCTGGTCGACGCCGACCCGGACCCCGACCGCCTCGTCGTGCGCGTGAACGCCCCGGGGAGCGAGGACTTCGCGCGGGACCTCGCCGCGCTGGCCGAGACCCGCGTGCGCCGGATCATGGTCGCGAAGGCGGAGGACGTGGCATCCCTCTCCGCCCTGTCCGGGTACGAGGTGGTCGTGCTGTGCGAGACCGCGCGCGGGGTGGTCGCCGCCGAGCAGCTGGCCGCCGTTCCGCACGTCGTCGCGCTGATGTGGGGCGCGGAGGATCTCGTCGCGAGCCTCGGCGGCACCGCCAGTCGCCGCGACGACGGCACCTACCGCGACGTCGCGCGCCTCGCCCGGGCGCGTGTGCTGCTCGCCGCCGGGGCGGCCGGGAAGGCGGCGATCGACGCGGTGCACGTCGACATCGCCGACGTGGACGGCCTGGCGGAGGAGGCTCGGGATGCCGCGGCGTCCGGGTTCGCCGCCACCGCCTGCATCCACCCGGGTCAGGTCGAGACCATCCGTTCGGCGTACGCGCCGTCCTCCGCGGAGGTCGAGTGGGCCCGCGCGGTGCTCGCCGCGGCGGAGGGGGAGGGCGGCGTGTTCCGCTTCCGGGGTCGCATGATCGACGAGCCAATCCTGCGGCACGCGCGTCGGGTTTTGCAGCGCGAGCGCTGACCCGCGCCGGCGTGACTCCCGCCGAAGCCTCCCTCCGGTAGCGCCCCCCCTTAGCCGTGACTTGGCGCGAATGTACGCGGGGGTGCCCGCTGCGCGTACGTGTGCGTCACGTCAGCGCAGGGCGAGGGGCAGGGGAAGAGGGCAGGGAGGACGGCGCGCGGGGGAGAGCCCGCGAGGGAGACCGGGGGGTCAGGTGGCGACGCCGGCGTAGGCCAGCATCTCCCACGCCTCGTCGTTCAGGCGGAACGTCGTGACGGAGCAGTTCGGCAGGCGCTCGCCCTCGCGGGGGAACTCCCCGTCGGTCGCGTGCATGATGACCTCGCGGATCAGCGCGCCGTGCGCGACCGCGATGACGTCGGTGTCGGCGGGCGCCGCGGCGACGGCCTCGGCCAGTGCCGCCAGGGCGCGCTCGCGCACGACCGGCCACGCCTCGGCGTTCGGCACGTTCGCCGCGTGCCAGGGGCCGTACGTGGCGTAGAAGGTGGCGGCATCCATCCCCTCGGCATCGCCGTAGGAGCGCTCCTGCAGGCCGGGCAGGCGTCGCGCGACGCTCGTGCCGAGGGCCGCCGCGATGACGTCGGCCGTCTCCGCGGCGCGGGACAGGTCGCTGGAGACGACGAAGGCCGAGCGGCCGGCGTACTCTGCGGCGAGGATCTCGCCGACCTCGCGCGCCTGCGCCCGACCGGTCGCGTTCAGCGGGATGTCGGTCGAGCCCTGGATGCGACCGCCGGCGTTCCAGTCGGTCTCGCCGTGGCGGACAAGGGTGAGGATCGTCACCGCTCGAGCCTAACCCGACGGGCTCGGCCGTCTGCCGGGCGGACCCGTCAGAGGAGGGCGGGCAGGCGCGCGGCGAGCTCTTCGAGCACGTGGGTCGTGCCGCCGTCGATCTTGACGGTCGCGCGGGCGTCGGCGCGGGTCTCGCCGCGGTTGACGATGACGACCGGCAGCCGGCGCCGGCGCGCGCGCTCGACGAGGCGGATGCCGGAGTTGACCACGAGGGAGGACCCCGCCACGACGAGCGCCCCCGCGGCGTGGACGAGCTGCTCGGCCTCGCGGAACTTCTCCAGCGGGATGTACTCGCCGAAGAAGACGACGTCGGGCTTGAGCGTCCCGCCGCACACCGAGCACGTCGGCACCACGAAGCCCTCGGCCGACGCGGGCGTGACGTCGCCGTCCGGGCCGAGCTCGACGTTCTCGGGCATGGTGATCCAGGGGTTGTCGGCCTCGACCCGCTCGGCCAGGTCCCGCCGGTCGAACACCTGGCCGCAGTGGAGGCAGCCGACCCGGCGCATCGTGCCGTGCAACTCGACGACGCGGTGACTTCCCGCGCGCACGTGCAGACCGTCCACGTTCTGCGTGACCACGCCGTTCGCGACGCCGGCCCGCTCCAGGGCGGCCAGGGCACGGTGACCGCCGTTGGGCTGCGCCGCGGCGAAGACGCGCCACCCCAGGTGGCTGCCCACCCAGTACCGCCGCCGCGCGTCCTCGCTGGCGAGGAACTGCTGCGCCGTCATCGGCGTCCGCGTCGGTGCGCCCTTGCCGCGGTAGTCGGGGATCCCCGAGTCCGTCGACACGCCCGCGCCGGTCAGGACCGCGACACGACGACCGGCGAGCACCTCGACGGCACGGTCGATGGATGCCTCCGTCCCGGCATCCCGTGTCGTGTCCGTCATGCGCACCTCCGTCCTGTCCGAGTGTAGATCGGGGCGTCGACGTCGAGCCCCGCTCGGGAGGGCGGGGGTGTGTAAACGCTCCGGCCCGGTGGAAACGACGCGACACGGCGTTTCCCCCACGGGAGAGCGTTTACCGTCGGGCGCGAGCCGAGTGCGCGCCGGAGGATGGATGCCACGGGCCCCACCCGCGGGGCGGCCCGGTCGTCGCCGGTCCCGCCGCCCATAATGAACCGATGAGCTCCACGCCCCCCATCCCCACGCTCGACGTCACCGCGATCCGACGGGTGCGGCCCTGGGGCGGCGAGCCCGTCGACATCGCCCTCGCCGACGGACGCATCACCGCCGTCACCGCCCCCGCGGCCCACCCGGTCGGCGCGCGCGAGTTCGACGGACGCGGCCTTCTTGCTTTGCCCGGCCTCGTCAACGCGCATGCCCATCTCGACAAGTCCTGGTGGGGGCTGCCGTGGCAGTCGTACGGCGGCGAGCCGACGACGGAGGGCCGCATCCGTCGCGAGCGGGCCGAGCGCGACGCCCTCGGCATCCCGTCGGCCGCGCGCGCGGCGCGCGTGCTGAGGGAGCTCGTCCGTCACGGCACCACCGCGATCCGCAGTCACGTTGACGTGGACACGGGGGTGGGGCTGCGCGGCATCCATTCCGTCGAGGATGCCGCCGGAGCCTACGGCGAGGCGCTGGACGTGCAGATCGTCGCGTTCCCGCAGGACGGGGTGCTGCGCCGGCCCGGGGTGCTCGAGCTGCTGCGCGAGGCCGCCGGACGGGACAGCGTGCGGTGGATCGGCGGGCTCGACCCGGCGACCATCGACCGCGACCCCGTCGGGCAGATCGACGCGGTCCTGGGGCTCGCGGCCGAGACGGGCGTCGGCGTCGACATCCACCTGCACGACCCCGCCGAGCTCGGGGCGTTCCAGATCGAGCTGGTGGTCGAACGCGTGAGACGGCTCGGCCTGCAGCGCCGCGTGAACATCGCGCACGGGTTCGCCGTCGCGCAGCTCGAGCCCGCGCGGCGTCGCGACCTGCTGTCCGCGATGGGGGCCGCGGGGGTCACGATGACCACCGTCGCCCCGCTGCGCCTGCCGCAGCTGCCCCTCGGCGAACTGGAGGGGGCCGGGATCGAGTTCGGGTTCGGCACCGACGGCATCCGGGACCTCTGGAGCCCCTACGGCACCGGTGACACGCTCGGCATCGCGTGGCAGTACGCGCGGGCCGGGGGACTCGTCCGCGACGACGATCTGCTGCGCGTCGTGCAGCGGGCGACCAGCGCCGCGGGCTGGGCCGTCGAACGCGAGGTGCACGACCTCGTCGCCGGTGCCCGCGCGGACATCGTCCTGCTCGATGCGGAGAACCCGATGGACGCGCTCGTCCGCCAGCCGGAGCGCGCCCTCGTCGTGGGCGGCGGGCGGGTGCTGCACGTCGCCTGAGGTTCCCGGAGGGATGCCGCGGGGCGGGCCCCGACGTCTCGCGGACCGGACGGCTGGCAGAGTGGAGGGATGCCCCTCATCCCCGTGGACTCCGCCGCCGACCCGCGCCTGGCCGACTACCGCGACCTGACCGACGTGTCGTTGCGTCGCGTCGCCGAACCGGCGGGCGGCCTCTACATCGCCGAGTCGTCGAAGGTGCTCGACCGGGCCCTGCGCGCGGGACACCGTCCCCGCTCGGTGCTGGTGCAGGAGAAGTTCGTCGACGACGCGGTGGCGCTCGTCGGAGACGATGTCGACGTCTTCGTCGTGGCGTCCGAGGTGGCCGAGGGGGTCACCGGGTACACGGTGCACCGGGGGCTGCTGGCATCCATGCACCGTCCGGCGCTCGCGTCCGTCGAGGACGTCGTCGCCGGGGCGCGGCTCGTCGTGGTGCTCGAGGACATCGTCGACCACACCAACGTCGGCGCCGCGTTCCGGTCCGCCGCCGCGCTCGGCGCCGACGCCGTGCTCGTCACGCCGCGCTGCGCCGACCCGCTCTACCGGCGCAGCGTGCGCGTGTCGATGGGCACCGTCTTCCAGGTGCCGTGGACGCGTCTGCCCGAATGGTCGTCGGCCGCTCCGCTGCTCCGCGACGCCGGATTGCAGCTGGCCGCGCTCGCCCTCTCGGACGACGCCGTCCCGCTCGACGCCTTCTCGGCGGCCGGGCACGAGCGCGTCGCCCTGCTGCTCGGGGCCGAGGGGGATGGGCTGAGCCGCGGGGCGCTCGCCGCGGCCGACACGGTCGTCACGATCCCGATGGCCGGGGGAGTGGACTCGCTCAACGTCGCCGCCGCCAGCGCGGTCGCGCTGTGGGAGCTGGGGCGCGCGCAGCGCTGACGACACGCGGCCCGGCGGACGATCGCCGGGCGCCGGCGCGGTGATCGGGCCGTGCCGTCAGTCGCGCAACGGCGACCCGGCCACGTCGAAGCGGAACCCGCCGTACTCGCCGTTCAGCAGCGGCCGGGCCTCGGCGATGGCCGCGCGGACGTCCGGGTGCTCCAGCGACGCGCGGTGCGCGTCGGCATCCCGCCACACCTCGACGACGAACACCGTGTCGGGCGTCTCGTTCGTGCCCACCTCGTACAGCTGACAGCCCAGCTCGCGCAGGGCGTCGTTCCGGCGGACCAGGATGCCGACGAGCTCCTCCCGTCGGCCCGGTTCGGTGCCGAGCGTGCCGGCGTTCACGAAAGGCACGTCACACCTCCGTGCCGTGCGGGCGGCGGGCGTCGGGGCCGGCGGCATCCGGTCCGGGCGCCAGGGTGACGACCGGCAGCGGTTCGGGGCGCTTCGCGACGACGTGGTCGCCCGAGGACTGGTGGCGCAGTCGGCGCAGCACCCACGGCACGAGGTACGACCGGGCCCAGACGAGATCCTTCTCGCGCGCGGCGCGCCAGTTCATGAGGGGGAGGGCCTGCGGCTGCATGGGCTGCAGGTCGTTCGGCACGTTCAGGGCGCGGAGGACCATGCGGGCGACCTCGTGATGACCGAGGGCGTTGTAGTGCAGGCGGTCGTCGTCGAAGAAGCGCATGTCCTGCACCTCTTTGAGGCCCCACTGGTCCGCGACGACGCAGTCGTACCGGTCCGCGATGGCGCGGATGTTCTCGTTGTAGATCGCGACCTTGCCCCGGATGCCGCGGAACACCGGCGTGAACTCGGTGTCGATCGCCGTGAAGACGACGACCGTGGCGCCCTGGCCGCGCAGCCGCACGACCGCGTCCTCGAACTGCTGCGCCACCGCGTCGGGGTCGGTGCCGGGGCGGATGACGTCGTTGCCGCCGGCGGAAAACGTGATCAGGTCGGGGTGGAGGGCGAGGGCCGGCTCGATCTGGTCCGCCACGATCTGACCGATGAGCTTGCCGCGGACGGCGAGGTTCGCGTAGGCGAAGTCCTCGACCTGGGCCGCGAGGACCTCCGCGACGCGGTCGGCCCAGCCGCGGTGCCCGCCGTCGGGCAGCGGGTCGCCGATGCCCTCGGTGAAGGAGTCGCCGAGCGCGACGTACCGTCGCCAGGGGTGCGGGCCGGGGTTGTCCGCCGCGGCAGTGGCCGTGTCGTCCGGGCGGATGCCGGCGGGGTCGGTGGTGTTCTGCGGAGTGCGGGGCGAGTGCGGATCGAGTGTCATCGAAACCTCCGCCCCCAGGCTAACCCCGCCCTCCGACACGGCAAGGGCGGCGCGGGTGGGAGCCGTGGCATCCGTCCGCCCCCATTTCCTGTCGATGAACGCTCGCTGCACCGAGAAACGGTCGCACCCGGCGTTCCTCGGTGCAGACGGCGTTTCTTCGCGGGCGGCGCCGGTTGGACGGGGCGGTGGCCGCCCACCCCCGGGGCGCGGGCGTCGCCGCCGTGACCTATCGTGGATGTTCGCGCTCGCGAGGGATGGAGGTTCGATGCGGGAAGACGAGATACGCACCACACCCCTCGCATCGGCCGACGCGCTGGCCGACCGCCCCGTCGCACCCGTGCACGGCGCCCCGGCCGACGCGACCGCCCCCGTCGCCGACCAGCCGGCCCCGGGCGCCGTCCCCGAGGGTGACCCCGGTTCCGAGACGCACTTCGGCTCCTTCGCCGCCGAGCACCTGTCGCCGTCGTTCCCGCAGCGCGCGCCCTGGGGAACGGCCCAGCGCCTGCGCGCGTGGCAGGCGGAGGCGCTCGACCTGTACTTCGGCCTCGACGGACCCGACGGCGAGGGCAAGGGTCCCCGTGACTTCCTCGCCGCCGCGACCCCCGGCGCCGGAAAGACGACGTTCGCCCTTCGCCTCGCGTCCGAGCTCATGCGCCGCCGCGTCGTCGACCGCATCGTCGTCGTCGCCCCGACCGAGCACCTCAAGACCCAGTGGGCCGAGGCCGCGGCGCGGGTCGGCATCCGTCTCGACCCGTACTTCTCCAACCGGCACGCCACGCCGTCCCGGCAGTACCACGGCGTCGCCGTCACGTACGCCCAGGTCGCGGTCAAGGCCGACGTCCACCAGCGCCTGACGATGGATGCCAGGACACTCGTCATCCTCGACGAGGTGCACCACGGCGGCGACGCTCTGAGCTGGGGCGACGCGCTCCGCGAGGCGTACAGCCGCGCCACCCGCCGCCTGCTGCTCTCGGGGACGCCGTTCCGCAGCGACACCGCGCCCATTCCGTTCGTGGAATACCACCCGAACGAGAAGGGCATCCGCCTCTCGCGCACCGACTATGCCTACGGCTACCGGCGCGCTCTCGACGACGGCGTCGTCCGTCCCGTCTTCTTCCTCGTGTACGCGGGTCAGATGCGCTGGCGGACCAAGGCCGGCGAGGAGATGGAGGCGCAGCTCGGGCAGGACAACACGAAGGACATCACCTCCCAGGCCTGGCGCACCGCGCTCGACCCGAACGGCGACTGGATCCCCGCCGTCCTCCGCTCCGCCGACCGTCGCCTCACCGAGGTGCGCGAGACGGTCCCGGATGCCGGCGGCCTCGTCATCGCGACCGATCAGACGGCCGCCCGAGCGTACGCCGCCATCCTCGAGGACATCTCCGGCGAGAAGGTCACCGTCGTCCTCTCCGACGAGGCCGAGGCGTCCGGTCGCATCGAGACGTTCTCGAAGGGGACGAGCCGCTGGATGGTGGCGGTCCGCATGGTGTCCGAGGGCGTGGACGTCCCGCGCCTCGCCGTCGGCGTGTACGCCACGAGCGCGTCGACCCCGCTGTTCTTCGCCCAGGCCATCGGCCGTTTCGTCCGCGCCCGCCGGCGCGGCGAGACCGCCAGCGTGTTCCTCCCCAACGTCCCGCAGCTGCTCGCTCTCGCCGGCGAGATGGAGGCGCAGCGCGACCACGCCCTCGACCGCGACAGCGACGCGGACGACCAGTGGAACGCCGAAGAGGACATGATGGATGCCGCCGAGCGCGAGGACAAGGCGTCCGACGCGCTCGAGCAGGAGTTCGAGTACCAGGCGCTCGGCTCGCTCGCCCACTTCGACCGCGTGATGTTCGACGGGCAGGAGTTCGGTCAGCTCGCCGTGCCCGGAACGGTCGAGGAGGAGGAGTTCCTCGGCATCCCGGGTCTCCTCGAGCCCGAGCAGGTGCACGAGGTGCTCATGTCGCGGGCGAGCCGGCAGTCGCGGCACCGTTCGACGCGGGAGGCGACCGAGAAGGCTGCCGGGCAGGAGCCGCCGACGGTGGATGAGGGTGGCCTGCCCCAGCCGCTGCACCGCACCCTGAAGGAGCAGCGCCAGCTGCTGAACAGCATGGTCGGGCTCTACGCCCGGCAGAGCGGCGAGGCCCACGGGCTCGTCCACGCGGAACTGCGGCGGATCTGCGGCGGCCCGGCCGTCTCGCACGCCACCGTGGCACAGCTGCAGGCGCGCATCGAGGTGCTGCGCAA
>VGAV01000070.1 GCA_016870695.1 Actinomycetota bacterium
CGAGGAGGCCGGTCAGGACGGCGACGTCGCGACATGGCGCGCTCTCCGCGACCGCGTCCGCGACGACATCGACCGCCGCGGCGTCCACACCGGCGGCTGGTTCACTCAGCACTTCGACACGGACGAGGTCGACGCATCCCTGCTGATCCTCCCCCAGGTCGGCTTCTGCGCCCCCGACGATCCGCGGATGCTGGCCACGGTGGCCCGCATGGAGGAGACCCTGATGCCCGACGGCTGGCTGCTGCGCTACCGGACCACGGGCGTCGACGGCCTCGCCGGCGACGAGCATCCGTTCCTCGCCTGCACCTTCTGGCTGGTCGAGCAGTACGCGCGCAGCGGTCGCCGGGACGACGCGGTCGCGCTGATGCGGCGCGCCACCGCCGTCGCGAACGACCTGGGCCTGCTGTCCGAGGAGTACGACCCGGTGAGCGGCCGGCAGGTGGGCAACACCCCGCAGGCGCTCTCGCACCTCGCGCTCGTCGGTGCGGCCGACGCCCTGGATGCCACGGCCCCGCCGACCGACTGACCAGCCGGCCCGCGGGGTCGGCCCGGCACGGTGGAGCGCAGGAGGGCCCACCGGCCGCCTGACCGGAGGACCGCGTCGGGTCGCTGCTGGACCGCCGGGCCGGGCTCAGCGCGACGCGGTCGTCTCGCCTGCGTTCTCGCCGCTACGGGCGTTGTAGACGAGAGCGCCGCCGGCATCGACCATCGCCCGGTAGTCCCGGAAGACGGCGAGGGCCTCGTCGCGCAGGACGTCCTGCACGACCTCGATCCCGCGCGCTTCGAACTCGGCCGCCCAGTCCGAGGTGAGGGGGCCTTCATCGAACGTCGTGATCGTCTCGAGCTCGGGCCCCTCCCCGGCGACGACGAGCGTGCGCACGCCAGACCACATCGTGGCGCCGTAGCACTGGATGCAGGGGCGCCAGTTGACGACGAGCTCGTGGCTCGGCATCCCTTCTCCTCCGAGATCCCACGACCCCAGCGCGGTCTGCGCGAGACCGAGCGCGGTGACCTCGGCGTGACCGCTGGAGACGTTGCTGCCCAGGACGACGTTCACCCCCACCGAGACGATGCGTCCGGTGGCGGTCTCGGCGACGAGAGCGGCGAACGGGCCGCCGTTGCCCTCGCGGAAGTTGCGGGCGGCGAGGCGGTGCACGAGACGCATCCGCTCGGTGCGGTCCGGGATGACGTCCGGCACATCGGCGAGCTCGTCCTCGATCCACACGGGCAGGTCGACGCGGTACGAGGTCGCGAGGGTGGCGAGGTGCATTGGGAGTCCTTCTCTCGTGGGGCGGGTCGGGGCGAACGAAGCGTCGCATTTCGGTCGAACTTACGGCAGGGGCGCCGGCCTTCTCGGCAGCGCCCTCGACAGCGCGTCCGACACGGAGGACCCTGGACGCATCACTCCCGACGAGAGGACGTCCATGTTCACCACCGACCACGCGTTCAGCGGCTTCTCGGTCGACGACCTCGACGCGGCCCGGCGCTTCTACCAGGACACCCTCCGCCTCGACGTGGAGGTGCTCGAGGGCTCCGGCTTCCTGCAGCTGACGCTGGGCTCAGGCGGCCGCGTGCTCGTCTACGGCAAGCCGAACCACGAGCCGGCGTCGTTCACCGTGCTCAACTTCCCCGTCGACGACATCGACGCCGCCGTCGACGACCTCATCGCCCGCGGGGTGAACACGAAGATCTACGACGACGCCGACTTCCCCACCGACTCCCGCGGCATCATGCGCGAGATGGGCCCGGCCATCGCGTGGTTCCGCGACCCGGCCGGCAACGTCCTCGCCGTCCTCGAGGGCTGACCTCGCGCGACGGAGGAGGGGATGGATGCCGCGAGGCGGCGGCATCCATCCCCGGACGAACCGGCGGGGGTGTCAGCCGCGCAGGGCCTCGGCCAGCTTCACGCGCGCGCCCATGCGCAGGAGCGAGTTCTGGTAGATGCGCGCGGCGACGAGGATCGCGGCGACGCACGCCGCGACGAGGATGAGCAGCGACAGCAGCGGCTCCCACCACTGCGCGTCGCCGATGTACAGGCGCAGCGGCATCCCGACCGGGGCGGAGAACGGCACGTACGACATGATCGCCAGCACGAGCGGGTTGTCGTTGAAGAAGATCACGAGGAAGTACGGCGCGAGCACGAGCATCGTCAGCGGGGTCGTGGTGGAGCCGATGTCCTCCTGACGGGAGACCATCGCGGCCGCCGCGGCGAACAGCGACGCCAGCAGCACGAACCCGAACAGGAAGAACACCGCGAACCACGCGATCGGAGCGCCCAGGGTCGTCAGCACGCTCGCCTGTCCGGTCACGCTCAGGCCGACGACCGCGATCGCGGCGAGGAGCACGATCTGCGCCATCGCCAGCACGGTGTTGCCGAGCACCTTGCCCGCCAGCAGCACGCGGACGGGGATCGCCGAGATCAGGATCTCGACCACGCGCGTCTGCTTCTCCTCGACGACGCTCTGCGCGATCGTGCCGCCGAACGTGCTCGCGGCGATGAGGAACACCAGGCCGAAGCCGAAGGCGATCAGGTAGCGCAGGGCGTCGGCCGCTCCGGCCGCCGGGTCGAGCATCTGCACCGGGGGCGACTCGCTCAGCAGCTGCAGGAGTGCTGAGGGGACGCTGTCCTCCACGAGCACGGTGTAGTCGAACGACCCGCCCGACGGGTTCGGGACGAGGGCGGCATCCACCGTCCCGTCCTCGACGAGCGCCTGGGCCGCCTCGTCGGAGTCGGCGACGGTCACGTCGAGACCCGCGACGCCCGACACCGCGTTCTCGGTCTGAGAGGTCACGGCGACGGGGATGCCGGAGTCCGATCGTGCGTCGCCCGCGGCGAACCCGCCCCACAGCACACTCGCGAGGGCGGCGACGAGGAGGAAGGCGGTCGAGATGACGAACGCCTTGCTACGCAGCTTGGAGCCGATCTCTCGTTCGGCGACGAGCCACACGCTCTGCAGCTCGCCAGGGGACCGGTGCCCGGTGGGGGTCTGCGTGCTCACTGGATGACCTCCTTGAAGATCTCGGCCAGGGTCGGGCGTTGCGGGGCGAAGCTGGCGACGTCGCCGCGGGCGACGGCCTGTCGGAGCACCCGCTGCGCGGCCTCGTCGTCGGAGGCGTCGAAGAGGGCGTAGCCGCCGTCGAAGTCGATCACGGTGACGCCGGTCTCCTCCCGGAGCCAGCCCGCGTCGCCGTGCGACAGCAGCTCGTAGCGGTGCGTCGCGTGCTGTGCGCGAAGCTCCTCGCGGGTGCCGGTCGCGCGGATGGTGCCGCCGGCGATGATGACGAGGTCGTCGCACAGCCGCTCGACGACGTCGAGCTGGTGCGACGAGAACAGCACGGCCGCTCCGGTCGCGGCCTTCTCCTGAAGGGCGCCGGCGACGACGTCCACGGCGAGCGGATCGAGGCCCGAGAAGGGTTCGTCGAGGATCAGCACGTCGGGCTCGTGCACGAGCGCGGCGGCGATCTGCGCGCGCTGCTGGTTGCCGAGCGACAGCGTCTCGACGAGGTCGCCGAGGCGCTCGCCGAGCCCGAGCCGTTCGAGCAGCGCGGTGGCCTTCTTCGTCGCCTCGGCCTTGCCGAAGCCGTGCAGGCGGGCCAGGTAGGCAATGTGCTCGACGACCTTCATCTTCGGGTACAGCCCGCGCTCCTCGGGCATGTAGCCGAAGCGGCGGCGGTCCGCCGTCGTCACGGGCGCGCCGTTGAGCGCGACGGTCCCGCCGTCCTTGGCGAGCACCCCGAGCGCGATGCGCATCGTGGTGGTCTTGCCCGCGCCGTTGCCGCCGACGAATCCCGTCAGCCGCCCCGGTGCCACGGCGAAGCTCACGTCGTCGAGCACGCGGCGTCCGCCGTAGCTCTTGGTGATCCCGTCCAGTTCGAGCACAGTCGTCCCCTCTCCTCGTCCCCTCACGCTAGTGAGGGCCGGACGCGGCGGCATCCGTCGGGGGACGGGTTGCCACCCTCCCCCGTGCGGGGGAGAGCCGTCGTGCGGGGGAGAGCCGTCGCGCGGGGAGGTCGTCGTGCGGGGGAGAGCCGTCGCGCGGGGGAGGCTCGGCGCTCAGGCCAGGCCGTGCCGGTGCGCGAGCACGACCGCCTGCACGCGGTCGCGGGCGCCGAGCTTCTGCAGGACGTTGGACACGTGCGTCTTGACCGTCGCCTCCCCGATGAACAGGCGTGCGGCGATCTCGGCGTTGCTCAAGGCCTCGGCGACGAGGCGAAGCACCTCGGACTCCCGATCGGTCAGCGGGTCGCCGAGCGTCAGGGGCGGAACGCGGGGAGGGAGGGATGCCGCGGCCTCCCCGTCCCGCCCGGCGAAGCGTTCGATGACCCGGCGCGTGACCTCGGGGGCGAGCAGCGCGTCGCCGGCGCCCACGACGCGCACCGCCGCGACGAGCTCCTCGGGGCCGGCGTTCTTCAGCAGGAACCCGCTGGCGCCGGCGGCCAGGGCGGCGAACACGTAGTCGTCGCTGTCGAACGTGGTGACGATGAGGACGGCGGCATCCACATCGGGGTCGGTGAGGAGGCGTCGGGTCGCCTCGAGCCCGTCCATGTCGGGCATCTGCACGTCCATGCAGATGACGTCGGGACGCGTGCGGCGGGCGACCGCGAGCGCTTCGAGCCCCGTGGACGCCTCGCCGACGACGTCGATGTCGTCCTCGAGGGTCAGGATGGTGCGGAACCCCGCGCGCATCATGGCGTGGTCGTCGACGAGCAGCACGCGCAGCTCAGGCACGGGTCGCCTCCGGAGGGGTCGGGGCGGATGCCTCCGCCGCGAAGGCGAGGGGCAGGCGAGCGCGCACGAGGTAGCCGCCGCGGGTCCGCGGGCCGATCTCGACGGTGCCGCCGGAGACCGCGGCGCGTTCGCGCATGCCCAGGTGCCCGAGGCCCGTGCGCACGGGACCGTGTCGGCCGGTGTTGGCGATCTCGAGCTCGACGGCATCCGGGTCGAAGCGCAGTCGGACGTCGGCGGTGGCGCCCGGACCCGCGTGACGCCGGGCGTTGGTCAGGGCCTCCTGAGCGATGCGGTACAGGTTGACCTGCAGGAGCGGGGACGGCTCCGCATCGAGCTCCCCGATGACCGTGAACGTCGTGGGCAGACCCGCCTCGGTCGCCTCCTCCACGAGGGCCGGGATCGTCGCGAGACCGTGCGTCGTGGGCGCCGTGTCCGGGGCGTCGCCGCCTGACGTGCGCAGGGTCTCCAGCAGTTGGCGCAGCTCCCGCAGCGACGTCCGCGCCGACTCCTCGACACCCGTGAGCAGGTCGCGGGTCTTATTCGGGTCGCGGGTCAGGACCGAGCGGGCCGCGCCGGCCTGCACGCCCATCAGGGACACGTGATGCGCGACGACGTCGTGCAGCTCGCGGGCGATGCGCACCCGGTCCAGCGCGACCGCCTGGGCGGCGGTGACCTCCCGCTCGGCTTCGAGCTCCGCCGTGCGCTGCTCCAGGGCGGCCCGCTCCTGCGCCTGCTGATGCGAGCGCTCCCCGAAGTAGTAGGCGCCGCCGAAGTA
Organism: Actinomycetota bacterium; assembly: GCA_016870695.1. Lineage (GTDB taxonomy): Bacteria > Actinomycetota > Actinomycetes > Actinomycetales > Microbacteriaceae > Microbacterium. The sequence goes on from VGAV01000070.1 coordinate 5,505, forward strand.
GAGGACGTTGATGAGCAGACCCGCCAGCTGACTGGCGACGAACGCGGGCACCTGCGAGGGGCCGAGCGTCCCGGCATCGAGGCCGGAGAGGGCGGCCTGGACGATCGTGACCACCAGCCAGGCCGCCATCGCCACCATCACCACCACCCGGATGACGAGGGCCCGTCGCCGATCCTGTACGTGCGCGCCGACGGTGTAGAAGACGATGAACAGGCTGACGTTGCCCGCGTAGAGCTCCGGGATGCCGATGGTCACGGCCACGAAGTATGCGACGGCGACCACGATGAGCATCGTGGCGGGCCACTTCCGCCGCAGGGCCACCGCGGCACCCAGGACGAGCGCGTAGGGGACCGCGAGGCCGGCCACGTCGACGCTGCCGTAGTAGCCGGAGATCGCCGTCAGGCCTGCGCTCACCAGAGCGCCGAACAGGACGACGGCGCCGAGGACGAGGTCGACGCGGTTCGTGGGGACGGGTCGCGCGGTTCCCTCGGCGGCCGGAGTGCGGTGGCGCGCCGTGGCGGTCACGGGTCCTCGCAAGGGGGTGGACACGTCCAACAGTCTAGGTCGGGGGATACCGCCGCCCCAGGGGCGATTCCGTCGTCCGGGGGAGGTGCATGCCACCCGGGGCGGGCGAGGCTTGTCGGACGGATGCCGCGCGCTCCGCCCGACCCGACGGATGCCACGCGCTCCGCCCGACCCGACGGATGCCACGCGCTCCGTCCGAACGAGAGGACGTCATCATGGCGGAACTGGACAAGCTCCTCTGGGGAGACCGTGCCGACCCCCGGGACGAGCTGCGGGAGCTGTTCCCCTCCATCGAGCGCGGGAGCCTCGCGGCTGCCCGACAGTGGGCGAGCGAGGTCGTCGCCGCAGCGGGTGTCAGCACCGACGACGAGCTCCGCGTCATCAAGGTGCTGCGGGATGCGGAGCCGCGTCTGTCGTTGAAGCCGGCGCGCTTCCTTGCGACGCAGGTGGCGGGCGCACCCCGGGAGACGTGAGCGTCTCTCGCCCTGGCGGGGCGGGGCGGGGCGCTGCGGTGAACGGAGCCCTGCACCCCTGGCATCCGTCCGTCAAGCGGGTCGGGAATACAGGGGCATCCGGGATCCTTTCCCGTGAATGTACCTGGCGGCCGCGCGCCGCCGACGACACCCAACAGGAGGATCATCGTGACGGACCACACGATCGGCTACATCGTCGGAAGCATCTCGAGCACGTCCATCAACCGCCGTCTGGCGAAGGCGCTCGAGAAGGTCGCCCCGGAGGGCGTCACGCTCAAGGAGATCCCGATCAAGGACCTCCCCTTCTACTCGCCCGACGCCGACGGGAACTTCCCCCAGGTCGCGGTCGACTTCAAGAAGGCCATCGAGGATGCCGACGGCGTCTTCATCGTCACGCCCGAGTACAGCCGCTCCATCCCCGGCGTCCTCAAGAACGCCCTCGACTGGTCGGCGCGCCCCTACGGCGAGGCGTCCTTCAACGACAAGCCGACGGCCGTCATCGGCACCTCGCAGGGCGGCATCGCCACCGCCGCCGGCCAGCAGCACCTGCGCTCGGTCCTCCTGCACTACAACGCTCTCGTCCTCGGCCAGCCGGAGGGCTACATCCAGTCCACGCCCGGCCTCTTCGAGGAGGACGGCACCGTCACCGACGAGTCGACCGCCGCGTTCCTCCGCTCGATCATCGAGGCGCTCGTCACGCTCATCGAGCGCGTGAAGCCGGCCGAGGTCCCGGCGGCCTGACGCACGGTCTCGGCGGGGTCGGGGTTCGCTCCGGCCCCGCCGTCGTTCGCCGCAGCGGTATCCGTCTCCCGCACTCTCGTCGGGCGGCGGGCTAGTCGGACAGCGCGTCGGCCTTCCGCCGCAGCAGCGCCGCCTCGCGCTCGTTCCGGGTCGACTCCGCGGCCGAGCACAGCTCCTCATGCGCCTCGCGGGTCCGGCCCAGCCTCGACAGCAACTCCCCGCGCACCGAGGGGAGGAGGTGCGATCCCTTCAGCGCCCCGGTACCGACGAGCCCGTCGACGATCGCGAGGGCGTCGAGGGGACCGGATGCCATCGACACCGCCACCGCACGATTCAGCTCCACGACGGGGCTCGGCGCGATCCGACCGAGCATCTCGTACAGCAGGACGATGCGGTCCCAGTCGGTCTGTTCGACGCTCCGCGCCTCCGCGTGGCAGAGGGCGATCGCGGCCTGCAGCGCGTACGGGCCGCGCCGCCGGCCCAGGGCGTCCGCCCGCTGGAGGAGATCCCGCCCGCGCGCGATCGCCGACCGGTCCCAGCGGCGACGGTCCTGGTCGGCGAGGAGGACGGCATCCCCGTGCGCATCGACGCGGGCCGCGAAGCGCGAGGCCTGAAGCTCCATGAGCGCGGACAACCCGAGCACCTCGGGCTCGCGCGGGAGCAGGGCGCCGAGCACGCGACCCAGACGGATGGCCTCGTGCGCCAGCTCGGTGCGCAGCACCGCGTCGCCGGAGCTCGCGCCGTACCCCTCGGTGAAGACCAGGTAGATCACCGTGAGCACCGCCGCCCGCCGCGCCGGCCACTCCGACGGCTCCGGCACCGCGAACGGCACCCGTGCCGCGCTCAGCGCCTTCTTCGCGCGGACGATCCGCTGCTGCATCGTCGGCACCGGGACCAGGAACAACCGCGCGATCGCCTCGGTGTCGAGGCCGCCGACCACCTTGAGTGTCAGCGCCACCTGCGCTTCCCGCGACAGCACCGGATGGCACGCAGCGAACACCAGTCGCAGCACGTCATCGGGGATGGGCTGCCAGTCGGCATCCGGGACGTCTTCGAGGTCCGCGCCCAGCAGCCGGTACCGCTCCTCCAGCCTCTGCTGTCGACGCCAGCCGTCGATCGCGCGGCGCTTGGCGACGGTCGTCAGCCACGCGCCGGGATTGTTCGGGATGCCATCGCGGGGCCACTGTTCGAGGGCTTCCGCGACGGCATCCTGCGCGAGATCCTCGGCCGTGCCGAGGTCGCCGACAACGCGCGCGAGCGTCGCGACGACCCGGGCGCCTTCGATGCGCCAGATCGCCGCGACGCGTCGCGCGACGTCGGTGGTCACCGCGAGGCCTGCTCCTCGCGCCAGCCCTCCTCCTTCTGGATGTACTCGTTGTCGGCGAAGGCCGCGAAGTCGGTCTCGTCGGTCACCCGGCGCACCTCGAGCTTGTTCCCGGCGATCAGCGGCGCGCGCCGCGCCCATTCGATCGCCTCCTCGCGGGTGGACACCTCGATGATCCAGAACCCGTTGAACAGCTCGTGCGTCTCGCCGTAAGGGCCGTCGGTGACGACCGGCTCCTCCCCGCCGAACTCCACGACGAAGTTCTTGCTCATGTCCTCGGCGAGGCCGTCGCCGGCCACGAGGACGCCCGCGGTCATCATGGACTCGTTGTACGCGCCCATGTCGTTGATGATCTGCTCGAAGGGGATCTGCTTGTACGCGGCGTACGCCTCGTCGGTGCCGCGCATGATCAGCATGAACTTCATCGTGAACTCTTCTCGTCGGTGCTCTACGGAGCGATCTGAGGGGAGCGAATGCCTCCCCTTACTATCGCGTCGAACGGCGACCAGCGGAATCGACAGCGCGCGGGAAAAGTTTCCGGGGGCCGCGGGCCGGGGCAGGGGGCAGGGGGCCGGGGGCCGGGGCGGGGTTGCGCGGGAGGTGCGGGAGGTGCGGAG
>VGAV01000071.1 GCA_016870695.1 Actinomycetota bacterium
GTCGCCGACGGCATCGCCGTCGAGCATTCGTCCATCGCCGACGACCCCGCCCTGTACGACCAGTGGTGGGAGAAGATCCCCGTCGTCCTGATCGACGGCCGTCTGCACGCGCACTGGCGCGTGTCGGCCGACCGCCTGCGCGCGGCGCTCCTGGCCGCCGACACCGAAGGAGCCTCCGCGTGAGCATCCGACACATCGTCCTCTGGAAGCTCGCGGCGGACGACGCCGACACCCGTGCGCTGCACGCGGAGCAGATCGCGGAGCGGCTGCTCGCCCTGCGCGAGGTCATCGACGACATCCAGCACATCGAGATCGGTCGGAACGTGGCGTACCCCCAGACCAACTGGGATGTCGCGCTGGTGAGCGAGTTCGCCGACGTCGAGGCGCTCGAGCGCTACCAGGTGCACCCGGCCCATCAGGAGGCGGCGGCGTTCGTCCGCTCCGTGGTGGCCGAGCGCGCCTCGATCGACTTCCCCGGCTGAGACCGGGGGTCCTCCCGCGCTCGCTTGCGGGAGGACCGCGGTCAGCGGCGCGGGTCTCCCGCACCGTCGGCCGGTACGATCGGGATCGCCTGGGTGAAGGTGCTCGCTCGGCGCTCGGCGTCCGCGCTGCCGGTGAAGAGACCTGAGCCGTGGTCATCCGCCTCGTCGGCGGGGAGGTCGTGCGTCACACGGTGTGCGTCTCCGCCGCGCGCGGCGCCTGCGTCCTCGGTGCCCTCCTCCGCGGCATCCGCCAGCAGGACGCGCTGAGCGGGCACGGCGCCGGGCATCGCCTGCTGGACCCACACCACCATGTCCTCGCGGACGCGGCACCGCAGGTCGAACAGGGTCGGGGCGTCGCGGGCGCTCACGAGGATGCGCACGCGCACGAGGCCGCCCACGGCGTCCGTGACCTGGAGGACCGAGGTGCGTCCGTCCCACAGGTCGGTGTCCGCGAGGATCTCGTCGAGGTGCCGGCGCATGCGGGCGGGCGACACCCGCCAGTCGACGTCGATCTCCACCGCGCCCAGCAGCTCGCTGCCCTGCCGCGTCCAGTTCTCGAACGGCTGGGTGGTGAAGTGCGTACAGGGCAGGACGAGCCGGCGCTCGTCCCACAGGTCCACCACGACATAGCTGAGGGTGATCTCGCCGATCCGCCCCCACTCGCCCTCGACCACGACGACGTCGTCGACGCGCAGGGCGTCGCTGAAGACCAGCTGCACCCCCGCGAAGATGTTGGCGAGCACGGACTGGGCCGCGAGGCCCGCGACGATGGAGGCGATGCCGGCCGAGGCGAGCAGGCTCGCGCCGACGGTCCGGACGGCGGGGAAGGTCAGCAGAATCGCGCCGATGGCGACGACCACGATGAGCACGAGGGCGAGGCGGCGGACGATGAGCGTCTGCGTGCGGATCCGGCGCGCGTGCCGATTGTCCGGGACGTCGATCCGATGGCGGCCCAGAGCGAGGTCGGTGGCGAACGACACCAGGGCCGACAGCAGCCACGCCGAGGCGAGGATGACCGCGATCGTCAGCGTCTGCGTGAGGGGTGGCATCCATTCGTCCCGGAGCTCGCGGGGGAAGGCCAGCCCGATGCCGGCCCAGACCGCCACGACGAGGACCACGGCCCGGAACGGGCGACGCGCGCGTCGGACGAGGTCTCCGGGCCAGGCGTGGCGCCGGGCGATCAGCCGGACGATGCCGGTCACGATGAACGAGACGATGACGGCGATGACGATCGCCGCGGTCAGGGTGACGGCGAACTGCAGCCAGGGGTCGAGCATGGGCCTCCTCGGGTCGGGGTCGGCGGCCACGCTACCGGGAGGGGGCGGGTCCCCGTGCGCCTCGACAGGACGACGGGGGCCGGGCGATACTGACGGGCCTACGCGAGCGGGCGGGTCGACACGGCGATGTCGGCGAGGGCGATCCGGACGCGTTCGCGCGGCGCGAGATCCCGCGCCGAGGAGTGCTGCAGGCGGACCAGGGTGCCGTCCGCCGCGCGGACGATGGTGCGGCGCGTTCCGCCGAGGAAGGTGCTCTCCTCGACGACGGCGTCGACGCCCGGTCCGCCGTCCACGTCGACGAGGAGCACGTCCTCGGGGCGCACGAGCACTTCGCAGTGTCCGTCGTGGGCCGAGGCGGCCAGCGGCATCTCCTGACCCCAGACGTCGACCATGTCGCCGTCGACGATGCCGGGGACGGCGCTGACGGGTCCGAGGACGGGTGCGAGCTCCGGGTCGGCGGCGCGCGCGCTCACCTGTTCCGGGGCGCCGGTGGCGACCACCCGTCCGGCCGACAGCGCCAGGACCCGGTCGGCGAGCGCGAACGCCTCGGTCGTGTCGCGGGTGGCCCAGACGACGGCGACGCCGCGGGCGCGCAGGGCCCGCCCGAGCGCCGACACCAGCTCGGCCCGCTCGACGGTGTGCAGGCGCGAGAGCGGGTCGTCGAGGACGAGCAGGCGTGGGGCGGCGGTGAGGGCCCGGGCGAGCGCGAGCCGCTGCCGGTCGCCGCCGCTGAGCAGGTGCGGGCGGCGGGGGGCTCCGGCGGCGAGGCCGACGACGGTCAGGTCCGCGGCATCCGGGTCGACGCCGGGGAGGAGGGGGAGAGGAGCCTCCCCGGCCACCACGCGGACCTCGTGCCGTGCGGCGGTACGGGCGCGGCCGACGGTCGCGCGTCGCCGCCCCGCCGCCACGGCCAGCAGGGTCGAGGCGCCGCACCCGGACGAGCCGGTGACCGCGACGATCTCGTTCGGGCCGACGGCGAGGTCCACCTCCGCGAGCACCCACCGGCGACCGCGCCGGACGCCGACGGCATCCAGGTGGACCACGTCGGCCGCCCGTCGCGGGGCGACGGCTCCCTCGGCGTCGGGAGCGGGCACGGCCGCGGACTCGGGGGGACGGACGACGGCCATCCCCCGACGCTAGGCGTCCGCGACGACCGGGGCGGTCCCGGTGGGTGAACCGCCGCCGACGCGCAGGGAACGAGTACGGGTCAGGGGGCCAGTCGCGTGGGGCCGCGGAAGAGGTAAGTGACCTCGCGGATCGACGACTCGCCCAGCAGCAGCATCAGCACGCGCGCGAGACCCATGCCGAACCCGCCGTGCGGCGGGGCGCCGAAGCGGAAGAAGTCGAGGTAGAAGTCGAGGTGCTCGGGGTCGAGACCCTTCTCCTTCGCCTGCTCGACGAGGACGTCGACGCGGTGCTCGCGCTGGGCGCCGGTGGTGATCTCGACGCCGTTGAACAGCAGGTCGTACGACTTCGTCAGCCCGGTCTCCTCGTCGCGCATGTGGTAGAACGCGCGGATCTCGGGGTGGTAGTCGGTGATGAAGACGAACTGGTGACCGAACGTCTCGGCGACGTGCGCGGCGATCTGACGCTCGCCCTCGGGGTCGAGGTCGCCGTCGGTGCGGGGGATGTCGTACCCGCGCGCCGCGACGATCTCTCGCGCCTCGGCGAGGGGGATGCGCGGGAACGGCAGGGTCGGGACCTGCACCTCGACGCCGAACAGCTCCTGGATCTCGGCGCCGTGCTTGTCGGCGACGGCCTGGATCGCCGTCTGCAGGAGCTCCTCCTGCATGCGGGCGACGTCCTCGTGCGAATCGATCCAGCTGATCTCCGCGTCGATCGAGGTGAACTCGGTCGCGTGGCGGCTCGTGAACGAGGGGTCGGCGCGGAACGCGGGTGCGATCTCGAAGATCTTGCCGAAGCCGGCGACCTGCGCCATCTGCTTGAAGAACTGCGGGCTCTGCGCGAGGTAGGCGGTCTTCTCCTCGAAGTACGGCACCTCGAAGAGCTCCGCGTTCGACTCGGACGGGGATGCCATGAGCTTCGGCGAGTGCACCTCGATGTAGTCCCGCTCCACCCAGTAGGTGCGCATCGCGTGCTCGAGCGTGGTCTGCACGCGGAAGATGAGGTTGTTGCGGCGCTGACGCAGGTCGATGAAGCGCCAGTCCATGCGCTTGTCGGGGCTGCTGTCGGCGGCGATCGGCGTCTCCGGGTTCGCGGCGGCGGCGATCACGAGCTCGCCGACCTTGATCTCGACGCCGCCGAGCTTCACGCGCTCGTCGTGCTTCAGCTCGCCGCGGACGGTGAGGAAGGTGCCGGTGGCGAGAGTGCCGATCGTCTCGGTGAGCGCGAGGGCGGCGGCATCCTGGTCCCCGGCCTCCTCGCTCGGACGCGTCGCCGGGTTCACCAGCTGGACGGCGCCGGTCTCGTCGCGGAGGACGACGAACTGCACCTTCTTCTGATCGCGCACGGTCTCGACCCATCCCGACACCTCGACGGGGCCGGCGGGGAGGGATTTCAACTGGGTGATCAGGACGCGTTCGCTCACGAGGGGACAGTCTACGGTGGGGGCCTCCCTAGGATGTCCGTCGTGACCTACTCCCTGCCGCCCGACGCGTTCCGGACCCTGCGTCCCGAGCCGAGGCGCGGCGGCCTGCGGGTGTGGGACGTCGCACTGACGGTCGTCCTGCTCGTCCTGCTGCCGCTCGCGGCCCTCGTGGCGACCTCCGCGGGCCTGCTGTTCACCGCCGCCGGGGACAGCTGCTTCCTCGCCTCCTGCGACCTGGGGCTGGTGAACTTCGGCTTGTGGTTCGCCGTGATCGCGCCCTGGGCGGCGCTCGTCATCGGCGTCACCGCGGCCATCGTCCGGCTCGTGCGGCACCGCATCGCGTTCTGGGTGCCGCTGCTGACCGTGATCGGGATGGTGGCGCTGTGGTTCGTGGCCGCCGCCATCGTGGGAGCGGGCGTCTCACCACGCTGAGGCTCCTGCCCGCCCTCCGGGCCAATCCCCAGGCAGACCGGCGGCTCCCGCCCTAGCCTGGAGGAGGCGTCCGCCCGGGCTGCCGATCACCGAGCGCGAAGGCACCCGATGACCGTCATGACCCTCCCCGCCGCGGTGTCCGCCGCGGCCGGCTCCCAGGACCAGTCCTGGCTGACCTCCCTGGCCGACTGGACCGTCTCGCTCATGGAGGTCATCGGCCCGGTCGGAGCGGGCGTCGCCATCGCGCTGGAGAACCTCTTCCCTCCGCTCCCCAGCGAGGTCGTGCTGCCGATGGCCGGTCTCACGGCCAGCCGCGGGAGCTTCACCCTGGCCGAGGCGCTGATCTGGACCACCGTCGGCTCGATCGTCGGCGCCTACGTCCTGTACGGGCTCGGCCGGTGGCTGGGGGCGGAGCGCCTGCGCGCCATCGCCGCGAAGGTGCCGCTGCTGCACCCGGAGGACGTCGATCGCACGGTCGCCTGGTTCGAGCGTCACGGCGGCAAGGCCGTGTTCTTCGGGAGGATGATCCCGATCTTCCGCAGCCTCATCTCCATCCCTGCGGGCGTGGCGAAGATGTCCCCGCTCCGGTTCGGCCTGCTCACCGGCGCGGGGAGCCTCATCTGGAACACGATCTTCGTGCTCGCGGGATACCTGCTGGGCGAGAACTGGCACGTCATCGAGCAGTACGCCGACATCCTGCAGTACATCGTGATCGCCGCCGTCGCGATCGGCGTGGCGTGGTTCCTGTACGCCCGCGTGCGGGCGCTGCTGGCGTCCCGGCGCGACGCCTGACGTCCGCCCCGCGTTCCCCCACCGTCGAAGTAACGGGGCCGGGCGCTCAGTCCGCCCACAGCCCTCGAACGTAGACTGGCCGGGTGCCCGCCGAACGCCTCCATCTCGTGCGCCACGGAGAGGTCCACAACCCTCGCCGTGTGCTCTACGGTCGGCTCCCCGGTTTCGGGTTGAGCGTCGACGGTCGGCGGATGGCGCGGCAGGCCGCGGAGCACGTCCAGGGGCTCGAGCGGCCGGTGTCGGCGCTCGTGGCCTCCCCGCTCCAGCGCACGCGCGAGTCGTCGGAGCCGTTCACCGAGATCTTCGGTCTCGAGGCGGTCATCGACGAGCGCGTCATCGAGCCGACGAACGTCTTCGAGGGGCGTCGGATGAAGCAGGCGCTGGCGAACCCGCTGAACTGGCGCCACCTGCGGCAGCCGGACCTTCCCAGCTGGGGCGAGCCCTACGCAAGCATCGTCGGCCGTGTCGTCGAGGCCATGAACGACGCCTGGGAGCGCGTGCCCGACGGTGACGTCGTCATCGTGTCGCATCAGCTCCCCATCTGGGTGACGCACCTCGCGATCGCCCACCGTCCCACCCGCCACGACCCCCGCAAGCGCCGGTGCGCGCTGTCGAGCGTGACGAGCTTCGAGCGGCGAGACGGCGCCGCCGGAGCGCCGCGCTGGGTCGAGGTGGCGTACGCCGAGCCGGCATCCACCGCCGGAGCCGTCGACGTAGGAGCCGTCTGATGCGCCGAATCCTCTCCGCCGTGGTCGCCGCGGCGGCCACCGCCACGCTGGCCGTCGGGCTCGCCGCCTGCTCGGCCGATCCGCTCGCCGAGCAGTACCGCGCGGGCGACAACAAGGGCTACATCGCCGCCAACGGCTTCCAGACCGTCGAGATCCCCGCCGACCAGCGCGGCGAGCCCGTGGAGTTCTCCGGCTCGCTCGACGACGGCTCGCCCGTCTCCAGCGGCGACTTCGCCGGCCGCGTCCTCGTCGTGAACTTCTGGTACGCCACGTGCGGCCCGTGCATCATCGAGGCGCCTCGTCTGGAGCAGGCGTACCAGAGCTTCGAGGGCCAGGACGTGTCGTTCCTCGGCATCAACACGTACGACCAGCCCGCGACGGCGCTCTCCTTCGCGCGCGACAACGACGTCTCCTATCCCAGCGCGATGGCCGTCAACGACGCGGACCTCAAGCTCGCCTTCGCCGACAAGACGCCCATCAACGCGACGCCGACGACCCTCGTGCTCGACCGGGAGGGCCGCGTCGCCGCCCGCATCGTGGGCGAGCTGCCCGAGGCATCCATCCTCGAGGCCATCGTGCGCACGCTCGTGGCGGAGACGGCGTGAACCCCGGCGCGATCGTCTTCGACGGCGCCCTCTGGCTCGCGCTGCCGATCGCCCTCGCGGCGGGGCTGATCTCGTTCCTGTCGCCGTGCGTGCTGCCGCTGGTGCCCGGGTACCTCGGCTACATCGGCGGCGCGGTCGCTCCCCGCGGCGGGTCGGCGTCCGCGCCCGGTCGGGGGCGGCTCGTCGGCGGCACCCTCCTGTTCATCGCCGGGTTCACGCTCGTGTTCGTCGCGTACAACGCCCTGGGCGGGACGGCCGGCGCCTTCTTCACCCGGTACTCCGACGTCATCACGCGCGTGCTGGGCGTGGTGATCATCCTCATGGGCCTCGTCTTCATCGGCCTGTTCGGGATCGCGCAGCGCTCCGTCCGGATGCAGTCGAAGAGCGGTCTCGGCCTCGTCGGGGCGCCCCTGCTGGGCGTCGCGCTCGGCATCGGCTGGACGCCCTGCATCGGGCCGACGCTCGCGGCGATCCTCTCGGTGTCGTACAACCTCGGCGATCCCGGCCGGGCCGCGCTCCTCGGCCTCTTTTACTCGCTGGGTCTCGGCATCCCGTTCCTGCTCCTCGCGCTGGGCCTGGGCTGGGCGACCCGTTCCGTCGCGTTCATCCGCGCGCACATCCGCGCCGTGAACATCATCGGCGGCCTGCTCCTCGTGGTGCTCGGCCTGGCGATGGTGACCGGCGTCTGGGGCGCGTGGATGTCGTCCCTGCAGGGGGTGATGGGCAATGTCCAGCTCCCGCTCTGATCGAGGGACCACGATGACCGACCCCACCGACGGCGTGCTGCGTCCGTCCGACCACGCCGAGTCCGAGCCGGGCGGCGGGGACGACGTCACCTCCCCGCGCCTGGGCGTCGTCGGGTGGCTGCGCTGGGGCTGGCGTCAGCTGACGAGCATGCGCACCGCGCTCGTGCTGCTGCTCCTGCTCGCGATCGCGGCCGTCCCCGGGTCCCTCGTGCCGCAGCGCAGCGCCGACCCCAACGGCGTCACGCAGTACTTCACCGACAACCCGGACCTCGCGCCGATCCTCGACCGGCTCAGCCTCTTCGACGTGTACACGTCGCCGTGGTTCTCCGCGATCTACATCCTGCTGTTCATCTCGCTGATCGGCTGCGTGCTGCCGCGCACGAAGCACCACTGGAAGGCCCTGCGGTCGCAGCCGCCCCGCACGCCCGCGCGCCTCTCGCGACTGGACGACCACCGTTCGCTCACGATCGTCCCGGAGGGGGATGCGGATGCCGCCGCCGCGGCCGCCGTGGACAGCGCGGCGACTCAGCTGCGCAAGAGCGGCTACCGGGTGGCGCGCTACGACGGGCGCGGGTCGTTCTCCGTCTCGGCGGAGCGGGGCTACCTCCGCGAAACGGGCAACCTCGTCTTCCACGCTGCGCTCGTCGGCGTGCTCCTCGCGGTCGGCGTCGGCGGCGGGTTCACCTACACGGGGCAGCGCGTGCTCGTCGAGGGGCAGGCCTTCGCGAACAGCCTCCTCGACTACTCGTCGTTCAACCCGGGGCGTTTCGTCGGCGGCGACACGCTCACGCCGTACTCCCTCACCCTCGACCAGTTCGACGTCACGTACGTGCCGCCGGGCCAGCCGGGGTCTGGTCAGGCCGGCGACTTCGCCGCGCACATGACGACGCAGGCTCCCGGGCAGGAGCCGCAGGAGGGCGAGGTGCGCGTGAACCACCCGCTCGATGTCGCCGGCGATCGCGTCTACCTCCTCGGCAACGGCTACGCCCCGACCGTGACCATCCGCGACGCCCAGGGCGACGAGGTGTTCCACGACTCGATCGCGTTCCTGCCCCAGGATGCCAACATGACCTCGCTCGGCGTCATCAAGGTCGCCGATGGTCTGCCCGAGCAGCTGGGCCTGGTCGGGTTCTTCTACCCGACCATGGACGTGCTCGACAGCGGGGCCCTCACCTCGACCTACGGCGATCTCGAGTACCCCGTGCTCACACTGCGCGTGTACGCCGGCGACCTGGGCATCGACGACGGGACCCCCCGCTCGGTGTACACGCTGGACCCAACGGGGATGGAGCAGCTCGCCGGCGGCGACAGCGGCACTCCGGCGCTGCAGCTCATGCCGGGCGAGACGCAGGACCTCCCGAACGGCCTCGGTACCATCACGTTCGAGAACGAGGCGCCCGACGGGGCCACCGGGTACGACGGGTCCGTCAAGCGCTTCGCGTCGCTGTCCATCCACCGCGACCTCGCGGGCCCCTGGGTCCTCGCGTTCGCGGTCCTGGCGACGCTCGGCCTGCTCGCCGCCCTGTTCGT
>VGAV01000072.1 GCA_016870695.1 Actinomycetota bacterium
GCGCGTCTACCTGTACCGCGACGACACGCTCACGCAGATCACCACCGACCACACCTTCGTGCAGCGTCTCGTCGACTCGGGCCGCATCACCCCCGAGGAGGCCCGCTACCACCCGCGGCGCTCCGTCCTCATGCGTGTACTCGGCGACATGGACCCCGACCCCGAGGTCGACACGTTCATCATGCCGACGCAGGACGGCGACCGGTGGCTCCTCTGCTCCGACGGCCTGTCCGGCGTCGTGGACGACCCGCACACGACCAAGACGATGGCGCTCGGGATGCCGCCCGGCCGGACGGCCGATGCCCTCCTCAAGCAGGCGCTCGACGGCGGCGCCCCCGACAACGTCACCATCGTGCTCGTCGACGTCGGCGGTCAGCACCCCGTCTTCATCGGCACGCCCACCATCGTCGGCTCCGCCTCGAACCCCAGCGGCGTCGTCGTTCCGGCGGCGCGCCCCGGCCGGTCGAACTGGCTGCACCCGGCACGTCAGGCCGCCAACGAGCCCACGCACTTCGAGCCCGCCCCCGAGTTCCTCGAGGAGCTCATCGAGGAGGACCGGCGCCGCTCCCGTCGCCGGCGTCTCGGTTGGCTCGCCGCACTGCTGGTCGTCCTCGCCGCGCTCGGGTTCGCCCTGTTCGCCGGCTACAACTGGACGCAGACCCGGTACTACATCGGCGCCGACGACGACTCGGTCGTGATCTACCGCGGCATCCAGCAGTCCCTCGGTCCGATCTCGCTGTCGACCGTCTACGAGGACACCGACATCGTGCTCGCCGATCTGTCCGACTTCGACCGCCAGACCGTCGAGGCCACGATCAGCGCCCGCTCGCTCAGCGACGCGGAGCTGATCGTCGACCGCCTCCGACCCGCCGAGGAGGCCAGCGGATGACCGACCAGAAGCTGACCCGGGGCACCGACGCGGTGTCCACCGACACGGCCGTGCTGCGGGCGCTCAAGAAGATCCGCGTGCCCGCGACCCAGCGCAATCGGGAGTTCGGTCTGCTCCTCTTCGCGATCGTCGTCTACGGCGCGGCCGTCGCCCTCGTGCAGCTGGGCGTCGACGGCGTCCTCGAGACCAGCTTCCTCAGCCTCGCGGCCGTCCCCGCCGTCCTCGGTCTCGTCATCCACGTCGTGCTGCGTCTGCGCGCCCGCGACGCCGACCCGTTCGTCCTGCCGATCGCCACCCTGCTGACGGGCCTCGGCATCGCGATGATCTACCGCATCGACCTCGGCCGCAACGTCGAGGGCTGGACCGCCACCGGCAACCGGCAGATCGCCTGGGCTGCGATCGCCATGGTGGTCGCGCTCGTGGTGATCCTCTTCGTCCGCAACTACCGCGTGCTCTTCCGGTACACCTACCTGTCGGGCCTCGTCGGCGTGCTCCTGCTGCTCCTGCCGTTCGTCCCGGGCCTGGGCACGGACCAGAACGCCGACGTGTGGGTCTCCCTCGGCTTCGTGCAGTTCCAGCCCGGCGAGCTGGCGAAGATCTGCCTGGCGATCTTCTTCGCCGGCTACCTCGTCCGCACCCGCGAGAGCCTCACCTCCACCGGCACGCGCTTCCTCTTCATGACGTGGCCGCGCGCCCGCGAGCTCGGACCGCTCCTCATCGTCTGGCTCGTCTCGCTCGGCATCATCGTGCTGCAGCGCGACCTCGGCACCGGACTGCTCATCTTCGGCATGTTCGTCGCGATGCTCTACGTCGCGACCGGCAAGACGAGCTGGGTGCTCATCGGCGTCGTCCTGATCGCGACCGGGGCGTTCTTGGCATCCCGGGTCCTGCCCTACGTGCAGGGGCGCTTCGCGAACTGGCTCGACGCGTTCAACCCCGAGGTGATCGACCGCGACGGCGGCAGCTTCCAGCTGGTGCAGGGGATCTTCGGACTCGCCCAGGGCGGACTCTTCGGCACCGGGCTGGGCCTGGGCCGCCCCGCGATCACGCCGCTCGCGCAGAGCGACTACATCATCCCGAGCCTCGGCGAGGAGCTCGGCCTCGTCGGGATCTTCGCGATCCTTGCCCTCTACATGGTGTTCACGAGCCGCGGCATCCGCGTCGGCCTCGCCGGTCAGGACGACTTCGGCAAGCTCCTCGCGACGGGACTGTCGTTCATCATCGCCCTGCAGGTGTTCATCATGGTCGGCGGTGTGACGCGGGTGATCCCGCTCACGGGTCTGACGACGCCGTTCCTCGCGGCCGGCGGATCCTCGCTCATCGCGAACTGGATCATCGTCGCCCTGCTGCTGCGCATCTCCGACGCCGTCCGCAGCCGTCCCCGGGTGGTGATCGGCTGATGCTTTCGACCCCCGTCCCGACGCGCACCCCGGAGGAGGCACCGTGACCAAGGAGCTCCGACGCCTCAGCGTCGTCATGCTGGCGATGTTCCTCGCCCTGTTCGTCTCCACGAGCATCATCCAGGTCGTGCAGGCCACGACCCTGGCGAACACCCCCGGCAACACGCGCGCGCTCTACGACTCGTACGAGGTGCAGCGCGGCTCGATCATCGCCAGCGGCGCGGCGATCGCGTCGTCCGTCCCCTCCAACGACGTCTACAGCTGGCAGCGCCAGTACGTGGATGCCGACATGTGGGCGCCCGTGACCGGCTACCTCAACCCGGTGCTCGACTCGTCGACCGGCATCGAGCGCGCCGCGAACGACGTCCTCAGCGGGTCGGACGGGTCGCAGCTCTTCTCGCGCATCGACCGCGCCATCACCGGTCATGCCCCGCGCGGCTCGAACGTGGAGCTCTCCCTGGATGCCACGGCGCAGCGCGCGGCCTGGGATGCGCTCACGCAGGCCGGCTACCAGGGCTCCGTCGTCGCGATCGAGCCGTCCACCGGACGCATCCTCGCGATGGTCACCACGCCGAGCTACGACACGAACCAGCTCGCGTCCCACGACACGGCGGCGGTGGATGCCATCTACAACCAGCTCATGGCGGACCCGCGGCAGCCGATGGTCAACCGCGCCATCGGCGGCAACCTCAACCCGCCAGGGTCGACGTTCAAGCTCGTCGTGGCGTCCGCGGCCCTCGCATCCGGCCGCTACACCCCGGAGTCCACCTTCCCCAACGTCGCCGAGTACCAGCTGCCGCAATCGACGAACATCGTCCGCAACGCGGGCGGCGGGACGTGCGGCGGCGGCGACACCGTGACGATCGCCGACGCCCTTCGCCTCAGCTGCAACATCCCCATGGCGGAGCTCGCCGTCGAGCTCGGCGACGACGCCATCCGCGCCGAGGCCGAGAAGTACGGCTTCAACACCTCGTTCGAGATGCCGCTCAGCTCGACCGCCTCGGTCTACCCCGACAGCCTGGACGCCCCGCAGACCGCGCTCAGCGGCTTCGGACAGGGGCAGGTCACGGCGACGCCGCTGCAGATGGCCATGGTCTCGGCGGGCATCGCGAACGGCGGGGTCGTAATGAACCCCCGCATGATCGACCGCGTGATCGCGCCGGACCTGTCCGTGCGGGAGACACACGACAGCAGCGAGTTCGGCCGGGCGCTGGACGAGGGGCTGGCGGCCGAGATGGTCGCGATGATGACGGCGAACGTCCAGGACGGCGTGGCGTCGAATGCAACAATAGACGGGGTCCAGGTGGCGGGTAAGACCGGTACCGCCGAGAACGGATCCCGTCCCTACAGCCTCTGGTTCTCCGGGTTCGCACCGGCCGACGACCCCCAGGTCGCCGTCGCCGTCGTGGTCGAGGACGGCGGAGGACAGGGACAGAACGGGAGCGGCAACGAGATCGCCGCACCGATAGCGAAGAAGGTCATGGAGGCGGTGCTGGGTAGATGAGACCGACACAGGGTGTGACCTTCGGAGGACGCTACGAACTCGAGTCGCGGATCGCGATCGGGGGGATGGGCGAGGTCTGGGAAGCGACCGATCACGTCATCGGACGGACCGTCGCCATCAAGATCCTCAAAGACGAGTACATGGGCGACCCGGGCTTCCTGGAGCGCTTCCGCGCGGAGGCGCGCCACGCGGCGCTCGTGAACCACGAGGGCATCGCCAGCGTCTTCGACTACGGCGAGGAGGACGGCAGCGCCTTCCTCGTCATGGAGCTCGTCCCGGGCGAGGCCCTCTCGACGATCCTCGAGCGCGAGACGACCCTGTCGACCGACAAGACGCTCGACATCGTCGCCCAGACGGCCGCCGCCCTGCACGCCGCGCACGCCGCCGGTCTCGTCCACCGCGACATCAAGCCCGGCAACCTCCTCATCACGCCGGACGGCCGCGTCAAGATCACCGATTTCGGCATCGCGCGCATCGCCGACCAGGTCCCGCTCACCGCGACCGGCCAGGTCATGGGCACCGTGCAGTACCTCTCGCCGGAGCAGGCCTCTGGCCACCCGGCGTCGCCGGCGACCGACATCTACTCGCTCGGCATCGTGGCGTACGAGAGCCTCGCCGGCAAGCGCCCGTTCACGGGCGAGTCCCAGGTCGCGATCGCCATGGCGCAGATCAACGAGCAGCCCGCACCGCTGCCCGCGACGGTCGCCCCGCCGGTCCAGAACCTCGTCATGGCCATGATCGCCAAGAAGCCCGAGGAGCGCCCCGCGTCCGCGGCCGCCGTCTCTCGCGCCTCCACCGCCCTCCGCCGCGGAGACCTCACGGCCGCAGCCGCGGCCGTCCCGGCGATCGCGGGCGGCGCCGCCGGTGTCGACGACGCGACGCAGCTGCTCACCGCCGGTGCGGCGACCTCGGCGGCCACCCGCCTCATGCCGACCACCGCGGCCCTCACCGAGCAGCACGTCGAGGAGGACCCGGAGCCGCGCAAGAAGAAGCGCAGCCCGTGGACGTGGCCGTTGGTGGCCCTCATCGCCCTGCTCCTGCTCATCCTGGGCGGCACGCTCATCGCGGTGCTGACCAACCAGGACGACCCGGCGCCGGTCGAGACGACCTCGACGGCCCCGCAGCCGTCGAACACGACCACACCGTCGCAGACCCCGACGCCGTCCGAGACGCAGGCGCTGGTCGACGTCGACGCCCTGAACCTCGTCGGGCAGTCGTGCGACGCGGCCGGAGAGATCCTCCGGGCGAACAACCTCAGCGCGACCTGCGAGCCGGGCAACGCCGCGACGACCGCCGACCAGGTCGGACTCGTCGACACCGTCAGCCCGACCGGGTTCGTGGCGCGCGGCACGACCATCACGCTCCGCGTGTTCGGCGAGCAGACGGCCCTGCCGGCCCCCGGCACCCCGACCCTGCCGAGCTCGTCGGTCCAGGCCGGCAGCACGGTCCAGGTGTCGTGGCAGCAGTACACGTGCCCCTCGGGCACCGGATCGGTCACGGGGTACGACTTCACCGCGACGAACGGCACCTTCGCCGCGAACGGCTCGTCCACGGCATCCTTCGGCCCGAACGATCGCAACGCCCAGCTGCTCGTCGGCACCGCCGTCGGCGACAGCCTGCGCGTGACCTACACCGTCACCTGCTCGGGCACTGACCGCACCGCCGGCCCGTCGTCGGAAGCCTCGGCCACCATCACCGCGCCGAACACCCCGTCACCCACCCCGTCCGCCAGCCCCACCAACACCGGCGCATCGAACGGGAACGGCAACGGCAACGGCAACGGCAACGGCTGAGACCCGCCCTCGAAAGGCACGCACCATCCCCGAAACACCACGCCAGGAGCTCCACCGTGACCACTGAGACGACGCGCGTCCTTTCCGGGCGCTACCGCGTCGACGACCTCATCGGTCGCGGCGGCATGGCCAGCGTGTACCGCGGGTACGATCAGACCCTCGGCCGGACGGTCGCGATCAAGATCCTCAAGGCGGACCTCGCCGGGGATGCCGCCTTCCGCACGCGCTTCCGGCTCGAGGCGCAGGCGGCCTCCCGCATGGCCCACCCGTCGATCGTGCGCGTGTTCGACGCGGGCGAGGACTCCGAGACCGGCTACGACGGCCACGACCGTCCCGTGCCGTACATCGTGATGGAGCTCGTGCACGGACGTCTGCTCAAGGACGTCATCGCGGACGGCCCTGTTCCGCTGGACGCGACCCTCCGCTACGTCGACGGCATCCTGGAGGCTCTCGAGTACTCGCACCGCGCCGGTGTTGTGCACCGCGACATCAAGCCGGGCAACGTGATGATCACGGATGCCGGTCAGGTGAAGGTCATGGACTTCGGCATCGCGCGCGCGGTGTCGGACTCGTCATCGACCGTGGCCGAGACCACCGCCATCATCGGAACGGCCGCGTACTTCTCCCCCGAGCAGGCCAAGGGCGAGTCCGTCGACGCCCGTGCCGACCTCTACTCCACCGGCGTCGTCCTCTACGAGCTGCTCACCGGACGTCCGCCGTTCCGCGGCGACACCCCCGTGGCCGTCGCGTACCAGCACGTCAGCGAAGCGCCGGTCCCGCCGAGCGAGCTGAACGAGAGCATCCCGCGCGCCGTCGACGCCGTCGTCTTGCGCGCCCTCGCGAAGGACCCGTTCCAGCGTCCCCAGGATGCGGCGGGCTTCCGCGAGGCCCTCGACGCGACGGTCGAGGGGAAGGCGCCGAGCAAGCGTCAGGTGTCCGCGCTGTCGAGCGAGCTGTACGGGCCCAACCCCCGCCAGGCGGCGGAGACGGCCCGCTCGCTCCGCCAGCTGAGTACCGACACGACCATGCGTCGGACGCAGCCCGGACCCCCGGTCGCCTGGATCTGGGCCGGCGTCGCGTTCCTCGCGGTGCTGCTCGTGTCCGTGCTGTTCTGGGTCGTGCAGATCCAGCCCAGCAGCAACGTCCCCAGCACCGCACGCATGGTGCCCGACGTGAGCTCCATGACCTACGAGCGCGCCGTCGAGGCCCTCGAGGAACAGGAGCTCGTCGCCTCGCGCGTCGACGAGACCAGCGAGACCGTCGCCGCCGGCAACGTCATCCGGTCCACCCCCGAGGTGGACACGGCCGTCGTCGCGGGCCAGCAGGTCACCCTCTACGTCTCGACGGGCCCCGACACGGCGACCGTCCCACCCCTCGACGGACTCGGCGAGGAGGCGGCGCGCGCGTCGATCGAGTCCGCCGGTCTGACCGTCGGCAGCATCCGCCGGCAGAACGACCCGGCGCTGGAGCGCGGAACGGTCATCGAGGCCAGCGCCGCGTCCGGCGCGCAGGTCGCCCGGGGGACGACGGTGAACCTGACCGTCGCGAGCGGTCGCGTCGTGATCGTCGACTACACCGGCTACACCGTCGACGCCGCGATCCGCGAGCTCGAGTCCGAGCGGCTCCAGCTGACCGTGGTCCGACAGGACGACCCGGGGTGCCCGGCCACGAACCCGCAGACGGTGCGCACGCAGTCGCTCGCCCCGGGCGAGGTGCCGGTGCACAGCGAGATCACGCTGACGGTGTGCACGGGGGCGTGACCCCCCGCGGCTGACGGCCTTCCGCCCGGCGGGGGGCCTCCGCCATGCCGGCGCTCTCGAGCCACGTCGCCAGCAGCGTGTAGCCCCCCTCGGTGAGGATGCTCTCCGGGTGGAACTGCACGCCCGCGACCGGGGCCGTGCGGTGCGCGACGCCCATGATCACGCCGCCGTCCGTCCGCGCCGTGATCTCGAGCTCGTCGGGCACCGTCGCCGGGTCGATGGCGAGCGAGTGGTAGCGGGTGGCCGCGAAACCGTCCGGCATCCCTCGGAAGACGCTCGCGCCCGAGTGTCGGATCTGGCTGGTGATGCCGTGCAGCAGTTCGGGGGCATGGGTCACGCGGGCGCCGAACGCCGCGCCGATCGCCTGATGGCCGAGACAGACTCCGAGGAGGGGGATGCCGCGCTCCGCGCTCTCGCGGACGATCGGGATCGACATGCCCGCCGTCTCGGGCGTCCCGGGTCCGGGCGACACCACGACGGCATCCACCCCGGCCACCGCGGCGGACACGTCGGTGATGGCGTCGGACGGGACGAGCTCCGTCTGCGCACCGAGGTCGGTCAGGTACCCGGCGAGGATGTGGACGAAGCTGTCGTGGTTGTCGACGACGCGGACGCGGAAGCCCGTCACCCGACGGTGACCTCCTGCGGGTTCACGATCTCGTTCACCCAGGGGAAGACGTAGAAGAACAGTCCGTAGAGCACCGCCACCAGCAGCACGAGGACGATGAACAGCCGGACGAACCACGGTCCCGGCAGGACCCTCCACAGTGCGCCGTACATCAGGCGACCCCTTCCGTCAGCGCGGCCGGCGGTCCGGCTTCGCGCGGCGTATACGACTCGAAGACGCCGTACGCGACGATGCGCTCGGCGAGCGAGAACATCGGACTGCAGCTCGTCATGGTGATGTAACGTCCGTCCGCCGGCAGATCGGGGTGCTGCGGCACGTCGCGGAGGACGTCGACCTCGTCGGGCGTGACGTACTCGAGGGTGCGGAACCGGTAGGTGTACCAGCCCGCCGGCGTCTCGACGACGATCGCGTCGTTCACGTGCAGGTCCGCGATGCGGTTGAACGGCTTGCCGTACGTCGTGCGGTGAGCGGCGAGGGCGAAGTTGCCGACCTGACCCGGCATGACCGTGTCGTTGTAGTGCCCGATCCCGATGGGGTCGAGGGTGTTGGCGCGCGTGACCCCGCCCGCGATCTTGTAGACGTAGTCGGCGCCGAAGCGCGGGATGTGCATGTTCGCGAAGACCTCGGCGTCCGCCGGCTTCGGCATGTCGGGCGGCTCGATCTCCTGGGGCGCGTCCGGGGTGGGCGCCGCGTCGGGGAGGGAGGGCTGGGATGCCTCGAACTCGGCCTGCCACTCCTCGGACTGCTCCGCGGCCTCGGCGGTGCGCTGTGCACTGTAGATCTCGTCGCCGATCCACAGCTGCCAGGCCACGAACAGGAAGACCAGGACGCCCGCGGTCATGAGGAGCTCGCCGAAGACGCCGATCACCGAGACGCGACGTCGCCGCGGTGCGCGGCGGCGCGTGCGCCGGTTCTCAGCAGGGGGGACGGTGTGCACGACGGCAGTCTAGTTCCGTGGGTAGGGCGGGACCTGAGCATTAGACTGTGCGCATGGCTCGTACAGGCAACGACGAAGACCCGATCGTCGAGCGCAACGAGGGCAACTCGGCCCCGAACCCGGTGTGGTTCCTACCGATCATGATCGGCCT
>VGAV01000073.1 GCA_016870695.1 Actinomycetota bacterium
CCGTCCACGAGGACGACGAGACCGCCGGCCTTCCTCCCGGGTCGATGGGACACCCCCTCCAGCGAGGGCCAGCCCAGCGCGGCCCCGTACGGGTTCGCCGGATCCGTGGCCGCGAGGGTCACCGCGCGGAGCGGCGGCGGGTCCGCGACGGCGGCGAACTCCCGCAGGCGGTCGACCGTCGTGGATGCCGCGAACTGCGCGGCGCCGAGCTTCTCGATCACATAGCCGCGGCGGCAGTGTCCGGCCTCCTCGAAGCCGGCGAGGATCCGGTAGACCTGCGCGAAGCCGCCCGGGACGCCCTCGGACTGGACGGCGCCGCGCGTGACGACGCCGTACCGGTCGAGCAGCAGGCTCGCGGTGGCGGTCGCCCGGGCCGCGGCATCCGGCTCCCGCTCCGGCAGGAGCGACCACCGTCCGCCGAGCGACGGGGGTCGGGGCGCCGAGACCGCACGGGGCATCGTGGCGCCGCGGTACATGCGGGCACGGGGTGCACGGCGCGCGGTGCGGTGGGCCTGTCCCCCGCCGCCCAGAAGGGTCCGGACGGGGGAGAAGGTGTCGTTCGTGACCCGGCCCGCCCAGGTCAGCGCCCAGAGCGCGTCGTTGACGGACTGCTCGTTCTCTCCTCCGGCGAGCTGCTTCAGCTGGGCGGCGAAGTACGCTCCGCCTCCCGTGAGGGCGGCGAGGACGCGCGCCTCGAGCGAGTCGGGGGCGGGGTCGTCGGGATCGTCGGGATCCTGCAGCGTGAACGGGGCGGCCTCCGCCGGGTGGAGGGCGATCCATCCGTCACGGCCGGGGAGCGTGCCGTGTCCGGACCAGACCACCTCGCCCGTCGCGGTGAGCTCGTCGAGCATGGCGGGCGTGTAGTCGGCGACGCGCGAGGGGAGCACGAGAGACTCCCAGGCGCTCGCGGGGATGGGGACGCCCGCGAGCTGCTCGACGACGGCGAGCACACCGTCGACGCCTTCCAGCGGGCGGCCGAGGTGCTGCCAGACGGGGAGGAAACGGGCGTAGGCGGCGGGGGAGACCGGCTCGACGCTGCCGCGGATTGCTGCGAGCGAGCGCATGCGCAGGCGCCGCAGCACCTCGGTGTCGCACCATTCCGTGTCGTCGCCGCGCGCGTCGCCGGTCCGACCGCCGTTCGCCGCCTCCGGCAGGAAGAACCCGCTCGACAGCCGGCCTTGCGACTCGAGGCGCTGCAGCGTCAGGCGCGCGACGGCCACGCCGACGCCGAGCCGTTCGGCCAGCGCCTCGGTCGTGAACGGCCCGTGCGTGCGGGCGTACCGGGCCACGAGGTCGCCCAGGGGATCGGCCAGGGGCTCCAGGAAGGCGTTCGGGATGCCGACGGGCAGGGCCGCGCCGAGGGCATCGCGCAGCCGGCCGGCGTCCTCGATGCCGGCCACGCGGGACACCCCGGCGATGGTGAGGGGGATGGCGCGGCGGTCTTCGATGAGGGTCTGCAGGTGCCGGGCGGCCTCGACGGCGGCATCCCCGTCGGTGTCCAGGCGCAGGGCGACCTCGCCGGCGTCCAGCGGGCCGAGCAGCCGCAGCAGGTCGGCCACGCCCTCGACACCGCGCACGCGACGCTCGGGGTCCAGCCGCTGCGCCTCGCGCTCGAACTGGGCGATGACGTCGGGGTCGAGCAGCTCGCGCATCTCGACCTTGCCCAGCAGCTCGCTGAGCAGCGCGGGATCGACCGACAGCGCGGCGGCGCGGCGCTCGGCAAGCGGCGAGTCGCCCTCGTACATGAACGCGCCGACGTACCCGAAGAGCAGGTCGCGCGCGAACGGCGAGGGTTGGCTCGTGGTGGTCTCCACCAGCCGGATCCGTCGATCGCCGATCGACCGCGCGACGCGCAGCAGCGCGGGCAGGTCGTAGACGTCCTGCAGGACCTCGCGGAGCGTCTCGAGGATGATCGGGAAGGCCGGATGCCGCCGGGCCACCTCGAGCAGCTGCGCCGAGCGCTGGCGCTGCTGCCAGAGCGGCGAGCGGCGGTTGGGGTTCAACCGCGGGAGCAGGAGCGCCCGGGCGGCGCACTCGCGGAACCGCGAGGCGAACAGCGCCGAACCGCCGACCTCGTCGGTGACGATCTGCTCGAGCTCGTCCGGCTCGAAGACGAAGAGGTCGGCTCCGGGCGGTTCGGCGGCGGCATCCGGGACCCGCGCGATGATGCCGTCGTCGCTGGCGACAGCGGCGCCCTCGACGCCCAGTCGTTCCCGGATGCGGGCGTTGACCGCGAGCGCCCACGGCGAGTGGACCTGCATGCCGTAGGGGGAGTGCAGGATGATGCGCCAGTCCCCGACCTCGTCGCGGCTGCGCTCCACGGTGAGGGTCCGGTCGGTCGGGAGGCTGCCGGTGGCCTCGCGCTGCTCGGCGAGGTAGGTGAGCAGGTTGGTGATGGCGTTGTCGTCGAGACCCGACTCGCGCAGACGGTCCTCCGCCTTGGCGGGGTCGGCGGCGGCGATGTCGCGCGAGAACTTGCCGAGCGCTTCGCCCAGCTCGGCCGGGCGGCCGATGCCGTCGCCGTGCCAGAAGGGCAGCTTGCCGGGCTGCCCGAAGGCCGGGACGACGTTCACGCGATCATGGGTGATCTCGACGATCCGCCAGCTGGTGGTGCCGAGCGTGAAGACGTCGTTGACGCGCGACTCGTAGACCATCTCCTCGTCGAGCTCGCCGACGCGGGCGTTCTGCGACTCGCCCGCGACGAAGACGCCGAAGAGGCCGCGATCGGGGATCGTGCCGCCACTGGTGACGGCCACCCGCTGGGCGCCCGGTCGTCCGGTGAGCGTGCCCGCGTCGCGGTCCCACACCAGGCGCGGGCGGAGCTCGGCGAACTCGTCCGACGGGTAGCGGCCCGACAAGAGGTCGAGGGTGGCCTCGTAGGCGGACCGGGGCAGGGAGCGGAACGGCGCGCTCCGCTTGACCGTCTCGAACCACTCCTCGACGTCGATCGAGCCGAGCGCGGAGGCCGCCACCGTCTGCTGGGCGAGGATGTCGAGCGGGTTCTGCGGGACCGAGATGGCCTCGATCCGCCCCGACAGCATGCGCTCGGTGACGACCGCGGTGTGCAGGACGTCGCTGCGGTGCTTCGGGAAGAGGGCGGCGCGGCTGACCTCGCCGACCTGATGCCCGGCGCGTCCGACGCGCTGGAGTCCGGATGCCGCACTCGGCGGGGCCTCGACCTGGATGACCAGGTCGACCGAGCCCATGTCGATGCCGAGCTCGAGGCTGCTCGTGGCGACGACGCACCGCAGCGTGCCCGACTTGAGCTCGTCCTCCACCTGGGCGCGCTGCTCCTTCGACACCGAGCCGTGATGCGCCTTGGCGAGAATCGCGGGCACGCCGGCGGACGACCCGGCCTGCGCCATCATCCCCGCGGGCACGGTCGGCTCCGGCACGTCGATGCCCTGCCGCTCGGCGTAGATCTCGTTGAGCCGCCCGGTCAGGCGTTCGGCCAGGCGACGGGAGTTGGAGAACACGATGGTGGACCGTCGCTCGAGGATGCGGTCGACGATCGCCTCCTCGACGTGCGGCCACACCGAACCGGCCATCTCGGTGCTCTCCGGACGTTCCGAGAACCACTCGCCGTCGACCGCCTCATCGGGGGCGGGGGAGCCCGGCGGCGGCGGCGGGTTGAGCATGTCGTCGACCGGGACGACCACGGACAGGTCGAAGGCCTTGGAGGCCTTGGGTGCGACGATGTCGACCGGCTGCGCGCCGCCGAGGAACCGGGCGACCTCGTCGATGGGCCGGACGGTCGCCGAGAGCCCGATTCGCTGCGCGGGCTGCTCCAGCAGGGCGTCGAGCCGCTCGAGGCTGACGGCGAGGTGCGCGCCGCGCTTGGTGGCGGCCACGGCGTGCACCTCGTCGATGATGACGGTGTGGACGCCCCGCAGCGTCTCGGCCGCCTGGCTCGTGAGCATCAGGTAGAGCGACTCGGGCGTCGTGATGAGGATGTCGGGCGGGTCGGTGACGAGCTTGCGGCGGTCGCTGGAGCTGGTGTCGCCCGAGCGGACGCCCACCGTGACCGCGGGCACGTCGATGCCGAGACGGCGGGCCGACTGGCCGATGCCCACGAGCGGTGAGCGGAGGTTGCGCTCCACGTCGACGCCGAGGGCTTTCAGTGGCGAGATGTAGAGGATGCGCGTCCGCGTGGAGGGGGCCGCGGGCGTGGAACGGCGGCCGCGGCGGGCGGGGGCGGCATCCGGTGTCTCGGGCGCCTTCTCGCGGAAGACGCGGTCGATGGCGAAGAGGAACGCGGACAGCGTCTTGCCCGACCCGGTCGGTGCGACGACGAGGGCGTTCCGCCCGGACGAGACGGCCTCCCAGGCGCCCTTCTGCGCGGTGGTGGGGCTCGCGAAGGCGCCACGGAACCAGTCCTGCGTCGCAGGACCGAAACGCTCCAGGACGTCAGCCATGCTTCCATCCTGGCCCGCCCCTCCGACATTTGGCCGGGGTTGACGTTCGCCCGCCGCGGACGGGGTGCGCTAGCCGGCCGTGGCGGCGGTCAAGCGCGCGTCGAGGAAGGCGCGCACGTCGGCGAGCTCCTCCTCCGACACCGAGTGCGTGAGGCCCGCGTAGACGCGCCCGCTGAGATCGCTGTGGGCGGGGAGCCACTGCGCCGTCATATCGACGAGGGCGGGCGGGATGACGTCGTCGCGCGAGCCGCGGCCCCAGAACACGGGCGGGCGCCGCTCGGCCAGCACCGCGTCGCCGGGGAGGTCGCCGCCGGCGGCGTAGCCCGCGAGCACGACGACGAACGACACCGCGTCCGGGTCGGCGCGCAGGGTCTGCAGGGCCACGGCGCCGCCCTGCGAGAACCCCAGGAGGCCGACGGGGCGGTCGCCGACGGCATCCCGGATCCAGGTCAGCAGTGTCTCCGCCGCGAGTGTGACCGCGGCGGGATCGCGGCCGTTCAGACCCTCGATGGGGTACCAGGAGGCCCCGGGCGTCGGCCACGGCGGGGTGAGGGGGGCTCGGACGCTCGCGACGACGAAGTCGTCGGGCAGGTACGGGACGAGCCCGAAGAGGTCGCGCTCGTCGGCGGCGTAGCCGTGCAGGAGGATCAGGACGGGCCGGTCGTCGCGTTCCCCGGGCGGCGCCGACCATTGCACGACGGCGGAGTCGATCGGGGGGAGCGCGCTCATGCGGCCATTGTGGCAGCGACTCCCGACATCGGCGCGGCGCCGTCCGGGGCCGGGGGAGGGGATGCCGCCGGCGGCGGACGCCCCGGCCTCCTGACGTCCTCCCTGCGCCGCATCTCCTCCCCTCCCCGCGGGACGGACCGCCGCGTACATGCGGTATCCGGGGTCGTCCGTTGATATACAGGACGCATGGCCGTCCGCACCCCCGATCCCGATCCCGCCGACGACGGCGAGGAGCGCGACCCGCTCGCCGCGTCCTTCCCCGCGGGGGCGCGGAGCTCCAACAGCAACCCGGGGTGGCTCAGCGAGGTCGAGCTCGCCGAGGCCCGGCGGCGCCTGCCGATGCTCTACGTCGAGGCCCTGCCCGTCCGCACGGACGGCATGGGCATCGTGACGCAGGTCGGCATCCTCCTCCGGGCCACGCCGCTGGGTGAGATGACGCGGACGCTGGTCTCCGGCCGCGTGCGCTACGGCGAGACGGTCCGCGACGCTCTCTTCCGTCACGTCGAGAACGACCTCGGTCCGATGGCGTTCCCGCTGCTGCCCGCGCAGCCGACCCCGTTCACGGTCGCCGAATACTTCCCGCTCCCCGGCGTGAGCGCCTTCCACGACGATCGCCAGCACGCGGTCTCGCTGGCGTACGTCGTCCCGGTCACCGGCACGTGCGAGCCGCGCCAGGACGCGCTCGAGGTCACCTGGCTGTCGCCTCAGGAGGCGGCATCCGACGCTCTGGCCGAAGAGATGGAGGGCGGCCGCGGCACGCTCATCCGCCTCGCGCTGGCGTCGGTGGGCGCGCTGCGCTGACGCGGACGGATGCCACGGGCGCCCGCCCCGTCCTCGTTGCCGGTGTCGCGGGCCCTGCCTAGGGTCGAGGCATGACCAGTTCCGAGCCCGCCCCTCTTCTGCTCCCCGCCGACGCCGCCGGCTGGCGGACCTTCGTCACGGATCGGCCGGCCGAGCGTCGGGCCCGGGTGGCGGCGATCGACGAGCGCCTGTCCCGCGCGGACGACCTGTCGACGTCCGAGCGCCTGGAGCTGTGGAACGACGCCGACCTCGCGATCGGCGAGGCGCTGGCGCCGTCGCACCTGGTGAGCGAATCCCACCCGGACGCCGAGATCCGCGCGGCGGCCGAGGCGGAGGTCCGCGAGCTCGAGGCGCTGCAGGCCGGCCGCCTCCTCGACCGCGCGCTCTGGCGGGCCTTCGCGGACGCCGACCCGGCCGGGCTCGCCGCGGACGAGCTGCGGCTGCTCGAGAAGATCCGCCGCGACTTCCGGCGCGGCGGTGTGGATCTCGACGACGACGCGCGGGAGCGGGTCCGTCTCCTCACCGAGCGCGACACCGAGCTCTCGCAGGCCTTCTCGCGCAACATCCGGGAGGGACGCCGTGAGATCCGCGTTCCGGTCGACGGCCTGGACGGCCTCCCCGACGACTTCCGCGCCGCGCACCCCGCCGACGAGGAGGGCATGGTGACGCTGACGACGGAGTACACCGACCTCATGCCGGTGCGGGAATACGCACGCGACCGCCGGACGCGCATCGCGCTCGTATCCGCCTACAACGACCTCGCCTGGCCCGAGAACGAGGCGATCCTCGCCGAGCTGCTCGCGGTGCGGGAGGAGCTGTCCCGCCTGCTCGGCTTCACCGACTGGGCCGACTACGAGGCCGACACCCGCATGATCGGGTCCGGCGCGGCGATCCCCACCTTCCTCTCCCGCGTCGACGAGGTTTCGGCCGCGGCCGCGCAGGACGAATACGCGCGGGTCCTGCGACGGCTGCAGCAGGACGAGCCGGCGGCATCCGAAGTCGCGATCGCCGACTTCTGGTACCTGCTCGGCACGCTCAAGCGCGAGGAGTACGACGTCGACGCCCAGGAGGTCCGGTCGTACTTCCCGTTCCCGCGTGTGCTCGACGGCGTGCTCGGGGTCACGGGCCGGCTATTGGAGATTGACTACGTGCCCGTCTCGGTGGCGGCCTGGCACGAAGACGTGCGGACCTACGACGTGGTCCGGGACGGACGACGGCTCGGCCGCATCCACCTCGATCTGCACCCCCGCGACGGCAAGTACAACCACGCCGCCTGCTTCGGCCTGGTCCCGGGCGTCCGCGGCCGCACCCTGCCCGAGGCCGTGCTGCTGTGCAATTTCCCCCGGGGCCTGCTCGAGCACGATCAGGTGGTCACGTTCTTCCACGAGTTCGGCCACCTGGTGCACGACATCCTCGGCGGGCACCAGCGGTGGGCCCGGTTCACCGGCATCGAGACGGAGTGGGACTTCGTCGAGGCGCCGAGCCAGCTCCTCGAGGAGTGGGCGTGGGACGCCGACGTGCTCGCGTCCTTCGCCGTCAACGCCGCCGGAGAGCCCATCCCCGCCGACCTCGTCGCCCGCATGCGCACCGCCGACGCATTCGGGCGCGCGCTCGAGGTCCGGCGTCAGCTCGGTCACGCCACGACCTCGTACCACCTGCACGTCGACCGCCCCGACGACATCGCCGCCGCCACCGAGCGGTACTGCCGCAAAAGCAGCCCCGTGCAGCCGCTGCCCGGCTCGCATTCCTACGCCGGCTTCGGCCACCTCACCGGCTACGGCGCCTGCTACTACACGTACCAGTGGAGCCTGGTGATCGCGCGGGACCTGCTGACCGCCTTCGACGGCGACCTGATGGACCCCGAGGTCGCCCGTCGCTACCGCAGCGAGATCCTCGAGCAGGGCGGGTCCCGCGACGCCGTCGACCTCGTCGAGGCGTTCCTCGGCCGCCCGACCCGCTTCGAGGCCTACCGGGACTGGCTCGCCGGGTCCTGAGACGACGGGGCCGGCTCAGGCCGCGGTCTCGCGGGCCAGCGCGGCGACGAAGGCGTCGATGTCGTCCTCGGTCGTGTCGAACGAGCACATCCAGCGCACCTCGCGGCGCAGCTCGTCCCAGTCGTAGAAGCGGAAGCTCTCGCGCAGCCGGTCCGCGACGCCGGGCGGGAGGATGGCGAAGACGCCGTTTGCCTGCGTCGGCTGGGTGAACTCGACGCCGTGGATGGAGCCGTCGGCCAGGCCCGCCTCGACGCCCGCGCGCAGGCGCTGCGCCATCGCGTTGGAGTGGCGGGCGTTGCGGAGCCACAGGTCGTCCTCGAGGAGCGCGACCAGCTGCGCGGACACGAACCGCATCTTGCTCGAGAGCTGCATGTCGAGCTTGCGCAGGTACGTGAGACCGGTGGATGCCGCCGGGTCCAGCACGACGATGGCCTCGCCGATCATCGCGCCGTTCTTCGTGCCGCCGAAGCTGAGGACGTCGACGCCCGCGTCGCGGGTGAACGCCCGCAGCGGGACGTCGAGCGCGGCGGCCGCGTTGGAGATGCGGGCGCCGTCCATGTGCAGGCGCATGCCGTGCCCGTGCGCGTGGTCCGCCAGGGCGCGGATCTCCTCGACCGAGTAGAGGGTGCCGAGCTCCGTCGACTGCGTGATGGAGACGACCAGCGGCTGGGCGCGGTGCTCGTCGCCCCAGCCCCACGCCTCGCGATCGACGAGCTCGGGGGTGAGCTTGCCGTCGTCCGTCGGCACGGTGAGGAGCTTGATGCCGCCGACGCGCTCCGGCGCTCCGCCCTCGTCGACGTTGATGTGCGCGGTCGACGCCGAGATGACCGCACCCCACCGGGGGAGCATCGACTGCAGGCCCACGACGTTCGCGCCGGTGCCGTTGAACACCGGGTAGGCCTCGACGCCGTCGCCGAGGAGGGAGACGAAGAGCTCCTGCAGGCGCGCGGTGTAGACGTCCTCGCCGTAGGCCACCTGGTGGCCTTCGTTGGCCGCCGCGATCGCCGCGAGGACGTCGGGATGGATGCCGGAGTAGTTGTCGGAGGCAAAGCCGCGCACCGCGGTGTCATGCAGGGAGGTCACGGTTCCAGCGTAGTCA
>VGAV01000074.1 GCA_016870695.1 Actinomycetota bacterium
CATCGCCGTCCTCGACCCGGTCGAGGGTCCCGGCGGCGTGGAGTCGGCGAACATCGCCTACCTCCCCACCGCGTTCGACGAGCGCAGCCAGGCCGTCCTGCGCGAGCGCTACCCCGAGGCCATCCGCGTCTCGGATGCCGACGGCTCGGTGTTCGGACTCAACTCGGCGAGCGACGGCAAGAACGTCATCATCTCCCCGCGCGCGGTGGGCTTCGAGGCGCAGCTGCGCGAGCGCGGCTACACCCCGGTGCTGGTCGACCTGTCCGAGCTGCTGCTCGGCGGCGGCGGCATCAAGTGCTGCACGCTCGAGCTGCGCGGCGGCTCGCGATGAGCACCGCCGTCGACGACATCGGCGCCCGACTGATCGCCGACGAGAGCGCGCACGTCGCGCACAACTACCACCCGCTGCCGGTGGTCGTCTCGCGCGCCGAGGGCGTGTGGGTCACGGACGTCGAGGGGAAGCGGTACCTCGACCTGCTGTCGGCCTACTCCGCGCTGAACTTCGGCCACGGGCACCCCGCCCTCCTGGCCGCCGCGCGCGAGCAGCTGGACCGCCTGACGCTCACCAGCCGGGCGTACCACAACGACCGGCTCGGCCCCTTCGCCACGGCCCTCGCGCAGCTGTGCGGCAAGGATCTCGTGCTGCCGATGAACACCGGCGCCGAGGCGGTCGAGACCGGCATCAAGGTCGCCCGCGCCTGGGGCTATCGGACCAAGGGCATCGCCCCGGACGCCGCGACGATCATCGTCGCGAACGGCAACTTCCACGGCCGGACCACCACGATCGTCGGCTTCAGCGACGACCCCGTGGCGCACGACGACTTCGGACCGTACGCGCCGGGATTCGTGCACGTGCCCTACGGGGACGCGGATGCCATCGCCGCCGCCATCGACGAGAACACCGCCGCGGTGCTGCTCGAGCCCATCCAGGGCGAGGCCGGCGTCGTGGTCCCGCCGGACGGGTTCCTCCGCCGCGTGCGGGAGATCTGCACCGAGAACGACGTGCTGTTCATCGCCGACGAGATCCAGTCGGGCCTCGGCCGCGTCGGCGAGACGTTCGCCTGCGACCGCGAGGGCGTCGTCCCGGACGTGTACCTGCTCGGCAAGGCGCTCGGCGGCGGCATCCTGCCGCTGTCCGCGGTCGTCGCCGACGAGGACGTGCTGGGCGTCATCCGTCCCGGCGAGCACGGGTCGACGTTCGGTGGCAACCCGCTGGCGACGGCGGTGGGTCTGCGGGTCGTCGAGATGCTGGCATCCGGAGAGTTCCAGACCCGCGCGAAGGCGCTGGGGGAGCACCTCGAGGTGAACCTGCGGTCCCTCATCGGCACCGGCGTGACCGCCGTGCGCATCGCGGGCCTGTGGGCCGGCGTCGACATCGACCCCGCGTACGGCACCGGTCGCGAGATCGCCGAGAAGATGCTCGCGCGCGGCGTGCTCGTCAAGGACACGCACGGTCAGACGATCCGCATCGCCCCGCCGCTGACGATCCGGGCCACCGAACTGGACTGGGCCGTCGAGCAGCTGCGGCACGTCCTCACGGCCTGAGCGGTCGGCCGCGCGAGGTCGCACGCTCCGGTCTCCCGGGCGTGTGATCTCGCGCCGGCCGTGCGGTCTCGCCGCCGTCAGGCGACCGTCAGCGTGAGCTCGTCGTAGCCCGTCGCCCCGTCGGGGGCCGGGGCGGCGCGCTCCGCGGTCTGCGTCTGCCCGTCGGCCGAGGTCGCGCGGCAGCGCACGGTGTGCGCGCCGCTGGTGGCATCCCATGGCAGGCTCCACTGCACCCATGTGTCGGCGGAGATGGCGGTGGCGAGCGTCGCCGGCTGCCAGGGCCCGTCGTCGATCTGCACCTCGACGCCGGAGACGCCGACGTGGGTCTGCCAGGCGACGCCGGCGATGACGGTCGTCCCGGCGGTGACGCGCGCGCCCGCCTGCGGCACGTCGATGCGCGACGCGAGCTTGACCGGGCCGCGCTCGGACCAGCCCCGCGGGGTCCAGTACCCCTCGGCGCGGTCGAAGCGGGTGACCTCGAGCTCGCTGACCCACTTGGTCGCGGAGACGTATCCGTATAGCCCGGGCACGACCATCCGCACCGGGAATCCGTGCTCGACCGGGAGCGGCTCGCCGTTCATGCCGATCGCGAGGAGCGCGTCGCGCTCGTCCGTGAGCGCCTCGAGGGGCGTGGATGCCGTGAACCCGTCGACCGAACGCGACAGCACCATGTCGGCCTCGGCCGTCGGGCGTGCCCGGGCGAGGATGTCGCGCAGCGGCACCCCCAGCCACCGCGCGGTGCCGATGAGGGATCCGCCCACCTCGTTCGAGACGCAGACGAGGGTCGCGACGGTCTCCTTCTGCGGGAGCTCCACCAGGTCGTCCCAGCGCAGCACGACCTCCTGCTCGACGAGGCCGTGGATGCGCAGGGTCCA
The DNA here is from genome assembly GCA_016870695.1 of Actinomycetota bacterium. Lineage (GTDB taxonomy): Bacteria > Actinomycetota > Actinomycetes > Actinomycetales > Microbacteriaceae > Microbacterium. The sequence continues at coordinate 2,421 of VGAV01000074.1, forward strand.
GGTGGCGGGATCCAGCTGCGGCACGACGAGCGCGGTGTCGATGCGGTAGAACGACGCCGACGGCGTGATGACGGGGGCGAGCCCGTCGATGCCGAGCTCGGCGGACGCCGGGACGGCGGTGGTCGTCGCGGGGGCGGGGAGCCGGAGGGCGGCGCGCAGGGCGCTCGTCGCCCGGGCGCCCCCGCGCACCGCCGCGGATCCGGCGGCGGCCAGCGCGCCGGCCAGGACGGCGACGCCGGAGAGCGCGAGCACCCCGCGGCGGGTCAGGTCCGTGCCGGGGCGGGACGCGGGGAGGGGCGCGGTTCCCGCCGCGTCACCGTCGACGGGGGAGGCGGGGCCGTCGGCCGTCGAGCCCTGTCGGAGGCGGCGGACGAGCAGCGCGGTGACGGCGGCGGCGACGATCCCGGCGAGGAGGGAGGGCGCGAGGGACAGCGGCCCGGCATCGGCGCGCGTCGTCGCGACCACCGCGCCGATGACGCCGAGGGCGATGAGGACGACCCGGCCCCCTGGCGGACGTCGCCACTCGAGGGCCCCGGCGACACCGGCGACCGCCAGCAGCAGTACCGCGATGCCGACGAGCAGCGCCGCCTTGTCGCCGGTGCCGAACAGGGCGATCGCCGTGTCCTTCGCCCACGCCGGGGCGATGTCGATCATGCCGCCGCCGATCACCGCGAAGGGGCTCGATGCGGGCGCGACGAGGGCGGACGCCAGCTCGCCGAGTCCGGCGCCGAGGACGGTGGCGCCGATGGCGGCGGCGACCGCCGGGACGGCGCGACGGCGGGAGGAGGGAGAGGCCACGAACGGAGCCTAAAGAGAGCGTGCACCCCGGGCGCCGCGTCCGCCGGAACTCACAGCCAACCGGCATCCGTCCCGCCCCGCCCGCGCGCCCCCGCGCGCCCCCGCCCCCGCCGGCGAGATCGCACGATCCGCGCGAGAGCACACAGTCGTGCGCGGTCGGACCGTGTGACCTCGGGCGGAACGTGTGATCTCGGCGCGAGCTCGGCTCAGACCGGGAGCGCCGCGCCGGTCATCCGCGCGGAGGTCTCCCACACCCTCGCCGCTTCGGCGGTGTCGCGGAGCGGACGGTACAGGGTGTGCGGGGCCGGGGCGCCGCCGAGGTGCCCGAGGCCGGACGGGCCGTACAGGAGATCGGTGCGCGGCTGCGCCGTGGTCGCCGCCAGCAGCGCGGGGAGGGCGGCGGTGCGGGGCGTGCCGAGCAGCACCCCTCGCGCGGACAGCCACCGGATTACCCGCACGCTCGTCGTGTCGGAGCTGCGGCCGATCTCCGGACGCGCGGCCAGCAGGTTCGTCGGGGCGACGCCGGGATGCGACAGGACGCTCGTGATGCCCCAGCCCTCCGCGCGGCTGCGGCGGTCCAGCTCGCGTCCGAACAGGCCGAGCGCGATCTTCGACTGCGCGTACGCCCGCTGCGGACGGTACCGGTGCTCGCTGTTCAGGTCGTCCCAGTCGATCCGGCCGCGCTCCGCGGCGACGCTCACCTGCGTCACCACCCGCGCCGTGCCGGCGCGCAGCAGAGGCAGGAGCTCCCCGACCAGCGCGACGTGCCCGAGATGGTTCGTCCCCAGCTGCAGCTCGAATCCGTCGGCGGTCGTCTGCCGCGCGGGCGGGGTCATGACGCCGGCGTTGTTGACGAGCAGGTGCACGGGGGACCCCTCGGCCCGCAGCGTCTCGCCGAGGGCGCGGACGGATGCCACGGACGACAGGTCCAGGTCATGGACGGCGACCCGGGCTCTCGGCACCCGGTCGCGGATGGCGGCGGCGACGCGGTCGCCCTTCGCGCGGGTCCGGACGGGGAGGAGGACCTCCGCGCCGGCGGCGGCGAGCCGCTGGGCGATGACGACGCCCATGCCGTCGCTGCCGCCGGTCACGACGGCGCGGCGGTCGGTCAGGTCGGGGATGTCGATGTCGATGTTCTCGCGGGCCATGAGGAGCTCCTGTCGGTGCGGATGCCGGTGATGTCCTGTCCCGGCCAGCGTGACGTCTCCGCATCGGCCGAGGCAGGGCCCGCCGATCCGAGGCTCGGCGATCCGGGTGCGGGCAGCTTGCGCGAAAGGGGGGATCGACGCGTCCTGGCTGCGGCGGCGTCCGGCCGGGTAGACAGGAGGCGAGACGAGGGGACATCCGTGATCGACAGGACTGCGCTGGCCGACTTCCTCCGCACGCGCCGCGAGGCGCTGCAGCCCGAGGACGTCGGGCTCTCGCGCGGGCCCCGCAGGCGCACCCGCGGACTGCGGCGGGAGGAGGTCGCGGCCCTCTCGCACATGTCGACCGACTACTACGCCCGCCTCGAGCGGGAGCGCGGCCCGCAGCCGTCCGAGCAGATGCTCGCCGCGATCGCCCTCGGGCTGCACCTCTCGCGCGCCGAGCGCGACCACCTGTTCCGTCTGGCCGGGCACGTGCCGACCGAGCACGGTCCGGCCGGCGACCACGTCAGTCCCGGCATGCTGCGCATCCTCGACCGGCTCGAGGACACGCCCGCCGAGATCGTGACGGAGCTGGGGGAGACCCTGCGGCAGACCCGCCTCGGGGCTGCGCTCACGGGGGACGCGTCCGTGCGCACGGGTCCGGCGCGCAGTCTCGGCTACCGGTGGTTCACGGACCCGCGGACCCGGGCGCTCTACGACCCCGCCGATCATGCGTTCCTCGGCCGACTGTACGCCGCCGGTCTGCGCGAGATCGTCGGCCGGCGGGGACCCGACTCCCGGGCGGCCGCCCTCGCCGACGACCTGCTCGCCGTCAGTCCCGAGTTCGGGGAGCTGTGGTCCGCGCACGAGGTGGGGCTGCGGCCCGCCGAGACGAAGAGGTTCGTCCACCCGTCCGTCGGTCCGCTGGACCTGCACTGCCAGGTGCTCACCGACCCCGGGTCGTCGCACTCGCTGCTGGTCTACACCGCCGTCCCCGGCTCGGAGAGCGCGGAGCGGCTGGGGCTGCTCGCCGTCGTCGGGGGGCTGGCCGGGTAACGCAACGCTGCGTTTCCGCGGCGGTCCTGTCAAGCCTTCGTGATGGGGTCAGAGCTGTCGAGAATCGGACTGTGCCCGATCCCGACTCTCCCCCCTCCCCCCTCCTACTGAACGGCGACGGCGCCCGCGCGTCCGCTTCCGCGGTCCGCGCCATCGTCGCCGCCCTCCCCGCCGACGGGGACCTCGGGGCGACCATCGCCGCCGCGGTCGAGATCGGCGACCGGCGCCCGCAGGGCGTCCTCGCCACGTGGGAGCTTCTCGCCTCCGTCGCGGCGCACGGCGTCGCCACGGCCCGTGTCCTCGAGCCGCACCTCGACGCCCTCGGCATCCTGGAGGAGGCCCGCGCGGCCGGCATCGACGTGGACCTGGATGCCGTCGGCGCGGGGCCCGCGTCGTCGTGGGGCGTCTTCGCGGCCGAAGGGCCGGGCGTCCGGCTCGACGCCGCGGACACGGCGGAAGGTTGGGTGCTCACGGGGACGAAGCCGTGGTGCTCGCTCGCCGCCGAGCTGTCGCACGCGCTGGTCACCGCGTGGGTCGGCCCCGGCGAGCGGCGCCTCTTCGCGGTGTCCCTGCGCGGCCCGGGCGTCACCGCCCGGCCGGGGCCCTGGCACTCCCGCGGTCTCTCCGAGATCGTCAGCGCGCCGGTCGACTTCCAGGGTGCCCGCGCCGTGCCGATCGGCGAGGCGGGCTGGTATCTGCGCCGCCCCGGCTTCGCCCACGGCGGTGTGGGGGTCGCGGCGTGCTGGTGGGGCGGGGCCTTCCCGCTGCGGGCCGCTCTGCTCGCAGCGGCCGCGACGGAACGCGCCGATCAGCTCGCGCTGATGCACCTCGGCCGGGCGGACACGGCGCTGTGGGCGGCGCGGGCGGCACTGAGGGAGGCCGCCGCCGCCTTCGACGGCGTGCAGCGGACGGCGTACGCGCGATCCGCCGCGGCGGACGACGGCGACGCAGCCGTGCAGAAGCATGTCGCAGCGCGGGCGCGCACCGTGGTGGCCGGCGCCGTCGAGACGGTCCTCGCCGCCGCGGCGCACGCGCTCGGCCCCCTGCCGCTGGTCGCGGACGAGGAGCACGCGCGCCGGGTCGCGGACCTGCAGATCTACGTCCGACAGCATCATGCGGAGCGGGACCTCGCCCGCGTCGGCGCCGACGTCGTGACGGCGGGCGGCGCATGGTGAGCTTCGACCACCGCGACCCGGGCACGCCCGAGACGGTGTGGGCCGAGGCGTTCGCCGCACGGGACATCCCCGCGGTCGACGAGGGGGTCGACCGTCTGGTGGTCGTCGCGGCGCATCCGGATGACGAGAGCCTCGGCGTCGCCGGGACCATCGCGCGCGCGGTGGCCCGTGGCATCCCGGTCGACGTCCTCGTCGTGACCGACGGGGAGGGCTCGCATCCCGAGTCGCCCACCGTCACCCCCGCCCGCCTCGCGCTGTGGCGGCGGGACGAGCTGACCACCGCGATGGCTCGACTGGGGCTGCCCACCGCGCCGACGTTCCTCGGCCTGCCGGACGGCGGCACCGACGGACATCGGGATGCCATCGCGTCCGCCCTCACCGCCGTGCTGGCGGCCGCGTCGGCCGATGAGCGCGTCCTCGTGGTGTCGCCGTGGCGGGGGGACGGGCACCGGGACCACCGCGTCGTCGGGGAGATCGCCGAAGAGGTCGGAGCCCGCGCGGGCGCGCGCGTCCGCGCCTACCCGATCTGGCTGTGGCACTGGGGGACGCCCGCCGACGTCCCGTGGGACCGGATGGAGGCCGTCGCCCTCGACGACGCCGCCCGTGCGGCGAAGGCCCGGGCGCTCGACGCCCACGTCAGCCAGACGCATCCCCTGTCCGCGGCCGCCGGCGACGAGGCCCTGCTGCACCCGGGGATGCAGGCGCACTTCGCGCGCGCCGTCGAGCTGCTCATCGCCCCGGAACCCCGTCGGCCCGGCGTGGGGAAGGCGGACGCGGACGCGCGCGTCACGCCCGGATCGATGGATGCCGCCTACTTCGACGGCATGTACGACCGGCACGACGACCCGTGGGGGTTCGACTCGCGTTGGTACGAGGAGCGCAAACGGCGCATCGTCACGGCGACGCTGCCGCGGGCACGGTACGACGCCGCGTTCGAGGCCGGCTGCTCCACCGGCGCACTGACCGCGGAGCTGGCCGCGCGCTGCGACCGTGTGCTGGCCGTCGACCTCGCCGCGGCGGCGGTGGACCGCGCGCGGGACCGTCTGGCGGGCCGTGCGGGCGTCGAGATCCGGCGGGCCGCTCTCCCCGCGGACTGGCCCGACGGCGAGTTCGACCTGATCGCGCTCTCCGAGGTCGCCTACTACTGGGGCGATGCGGACCTCGATCGCGCCCTCGCGGCCTGCGTCGGGTCGCTTCGGCCGGGCGGTCACCTGGTCGCGTGCCACTGGCGGCATCCGGTCGCCGAGTATCCCCGCACGGGCGACGACGTGCACGCTGCGCTCGCCGCGCACCCCGGCCTCCGTCGTCTGGTGAGGCATGAGGAGGAGGACTTCGTCCTCGAGGTCTTCGGGGCGCCGGGCGCGGGATCGGTGGCGCGCGAGGGCGGGCTGGTCCCGTGAGCGGACGCCGGGGGGATCCCGCGCTGCCGGGCCGCGCCGTCGCGGTCGCGATCCCGGCGCACAACGAGGAGGCGCTGCTCGGCCGGTGCCTGGCGTCGGTGCACCGCGCACTCGACGTCGCCCACGCCCGCGAGCCGGGGCTGCGGTCGGCTCTGGTGGTCGTCCTGGACGCGTGCACGGACGCCTCGGAGGCCCAGGTGGGCGACACCGACGTCGTGCGGATCGATGCGCGCTGCGTCGGCACCGCGCGACGCGCGGCCGCGGCGGCCGCCCTCGCCCGGCTCGCCCCCGACGACGCCGGCCCCGCCGCCGGGGACGGCATGGACCCCGACCGGACGTGGATCGCCATGACCGACGCCGACACGGTCGTGCCCGAGGGATGGATCACGCATCAGCTCGACCTGATGGACGGGGGAGCCGACGCGGTTCTCGGCACCGTCCGCCCCGACTTCGCGGACCTCAGCGAGCGGCACGCGGCGTACTGGCGGGCGACGCATCACCGCGGCCGACCGCCCGGGAACGTCCACGGCGCCAACCTCGGGGTGCGGGCGCGCGCGTATCTCGACGCGGGAGGGGTGCCGCACCTCCCCGCGCATGAGGACGTCGCGCTCGTGGAGGCACTGCGACGACGGGGTGCGGACATCCGGGCCAGCGACGAGCACGAGGTCGAGACGTCCGGGCGCTTCGTCGGCCGGACTCCCGCGGGCTATGCCGCGTTCCTCGAGCAGGTGCATCTCCGCCTCGACGCGGCGGCCCGGTAGGCGTCGGCTGCGGCCCCTACTCCTCTTCCGCCCCGCGTCAACCGGTGGGGCGGAGGACGCGAGACGCGCAGACTGGCCATCCCCCGGAACGAAAGGCAATGCGATGAAGGCACTCACCTGGCAGGGCAAGCGGAACGTCAGCGTCGAGGAGGTCCCCGACCCCACGATCCTCGAACCCACCGACGCGATCGTGAAGATCACCTCGACCGCCATCTGCGGCTCCGACCTGCACCTG
>VGAV01000075.1 GCA_016870695.1 Actinomycetota bacterium
CGCGAGCCGCGCGGCGTCGGTCCCGGCCGGGACGATGACGGTGGGCACGGCGGTGGCCGGCACCTCGTCCGACGCGTCGTCGTTCACGGTCGCGGTCCCGGCGGCGAGCTGTCGCTGATCGTTCCGTCGACGGAGGGGCCCGCGCGATGCGCGGGCCCCTCTGCCGTCGCCGGACGTGCGAAGCGGCGTGTGCCGGAGGCGGTGACTTGCCGCGAATGTACGGCGGGGCGGGGGTGAGGTGTGCATTTGCGGCAAGTCAGCGCTGGGGGAGGGCGAGGGGAGGGCGGGACGTGCGGAGCGGTGAGAGCGCGGCGCTAGGCTGAGCCGGTGCCGCCCGAAGCCGAGTCCGCGCCCATCCGTCGTACGTACAGCTACCTCGGCCCCGCGGGGACCTTCACCGAGGCCGCACTGGCCCAGGTCGCCGAGGCGCGGGATCAGGTGTGGCATCCGGTCCGCAACGTCGGCGAGGCGCTCGCCGACGTGACCTCCGGACGGTCGGACGCGGCCATGATTGCCATCGAGAACTCCGTCGACGGAGGCGTGTCGACGACGCAGGACGCCCTGGCGACCGTGCCGGGTCTGCGCATCGTCGGCGAGTACCTCGTGCCGGTGAACTTCGTGCTCGTCGGTCGTCCCGGCGCGCGCATCGAGGACGTCTCGCTGATCTCCGCCCACCCCGTGGCCTACGGGCAGTGCCTCGGCTGGCTGCGCGACCACGTCCCCGCCCACGCCCACCTGCCGGCGAGCAGCAACGTGGCGAGCGCGCTGGGCGTGCTCGACTCGTCGAGCGGGGCGGATGCCGCCATCGCGGCGCCCGGGATCGTGACGCACCACGAGCTGGAGGTGCTGGCCGAGAACATCGGCGACAACCCGAACGCGGTCACCCGCTTCGTCCTCGTGAGCCGGACCGTGGCACCGGCGCCGCCGACGGGGGCCGATAAGACCTCGCTCATCGTCGAGCTGCCCGAGGACCACCCGGGTGCCCTGCTCGAACTGCTCGAGCAGTTCGCGACCCGCGGCATCAACCTGAGTCTCCTGGCATCCCGTCCCATCGGCGACGCGCTCGGCCGCTACCGCTTCGTCATCGACGCGGACGGGCACGTGCAGGACGAGCGGATGGCGGACGCCCTGATGGGCCTGCGGCGATTCAGCCCCAAGGTCATCTTCCTCGGCTCGTACGCGCGGGCCGACCGGGCGATCAACCGCTATCCGCAGCGCTACTCCGACGACGTGTTCGTCGAGGCGCGCGACTGGCTGCGCGGCCTGCTGAGCGGCGAGCCCGAGGCCTGAGCGGGCTCCGTCCGCGAGACCCAGCCGAGCCGTGCGCCCCGCGCTGGGGCGCGCGTCCCGCGCTCAGGCCGCGCGCCGCGCGCTCAGGCCGCGACGGGCGCGGTCTGCGCGAGGAGCTCCAGCGTCTGCGCGCGCCCGTCCGCCGAGTCGGGGGCCTCGCCGACGTAGGCGCCCGCGACCGGCGACACCATGATCTCGTCGACGTCGTACTGCGCGGCGAAGGCGGCGAGTTCGGCCGAGACCTGCGGGCCCGTTCCGACGAACCACTTCTGACGCGTCGACGCCATGAGCGACTGCGCCATCGCGTCGAACGGGTCGGCCTGCGCCTCCTCGACGGTCTCGAGGGGCACGAGCGGACGGTTCGTCCGCAGGCGCGCCATCATGCGCAGCTGCGGCAGAGCGCGCTCCTCCGCCTCCTCCGCGGTCGGGGCCGCGACGACGTTCGCGGTCACGAAGGTGCGCGGACCGTCGCCCGACTCGTTCGGTCGGAACTGGTCGCGATAGAGCCGCAGCGCGTGCTCCAGACCCTCCCCGGCGAAGTGGTTCGCGAAGACGTACGGCAGGCCGAAGCTCGCCGCGAGCTGCGCCGAGTAATCGCTCGATCCCAGCAGCCACACCTGGGGGACACCGGATGCCACCGGGGTGGCCTTCACCTGGTACTCGGTGCCGGAGGTGAAGCGCACCGTGGCCCCGTCGGGGGAGGTCAGCGCCATGATGTCGGTGACGTGGTCCGGGAACCGCGACACGTCACTGGTCGTGCCGGAGCGGTTCAGCAGCTGCGTGATGACCGGGTCGCTCCCGGGGGCTCGACCGATGCCGAGGTCGATGCGGCCGGGGGCGATCGCCTCCAGGGCGGCAAACTGCTCCGCGACGATGAGGGGGGAGTGGTTCGGCAGCATCACGCCGCCGGAGCCGACGCGGATCCGCGACGTGCGCGCGGCGGCCGCCGCGATGAGCACGGGCGGGGCGGTGGAGGCCACCGCGGGCATGTTGTGGTGCTCGGCGAACCAGTAGCGGCGGTACCCGAGGCGGTCCGCGCGCTGCACGAGGCCGAGCGCGGCGGTCACTGCCTGGGCGCTGGTCTGTCCGCTGCGCACCGGCACCAGGTCGAGAACGGAGAGGGAGGGGATCGCGTCGTTCACCCTGAGGGCAACCCGTGCCCGGGGGCGGATATTCCGTCGGGGGCACGGGGGCAACCCCCCTCGTCTTCCGCGCAGCTCGCTCTACGGTCACGCCATGAGTGAGCAGACCATGGTCCGTACGCAGATCGCCGTGAACGACGTCGCCTTCTACCTGGCGCAGGGGCAGCCGCGCAGGGAGCTCATCCGGCAGATCGAGGAGGCCGTGGGCGCGGGCGGCCGCTTCGTCACCTTCACCGTCGTCGGCAACCGCGAGGTGAGCGTCCTCTTCACGGCCGCCACCTCCGTGGCGCTGTCCGTCGAGACGGTGCAGTACGACGTGCGCGACAACGGTGAGCTCGCGGAGCCGTACGGCGGCTTCTTCGACGCGTGAGCCGTGGCATCCATGTCTCAGGGTTCTTACAGGTTCGATCCGTGACGAATGTCCTCCCCGCTGCGTCTTCTCAATGACATCGCGGGGCACACCGTCCCGGAGACAACGGAAGGAAGCGCAATGGCTGAGAACACCACCGCCACGACCCCCACCACCACGTCGACCGACGGCGGTAAGACCGTCATCGTCGACGGTGTCGTCGCCAAGGTCGCGGGCATCGCCGCGGCCTCGGTCCCCGGCGTCCACGCCCTCGGCGGCGGTGCGGCCCGCGTCATCGGCAACATCCGTCAGGCCGTCGGTGCGAAGGACCACGCGCAGGGCGTGAGCGTCGAGGTGGGCGAGACCGAGGTCGCCGCCGACATCTCGATCCAGGTCGACTACCCCGAGCGTCTGCAGGACGTCGCCAGCGACGTGCGCTCCGCCGTCAGCCAGGCCATCACCGACCTCGTCGGCATGAAGGTCGCCGAGATCAACGTCACCGTCGTCGACGTCTACATCCCGGGCGACGACGAGGACGAGGACGAGGACGCCGACAAGCGCGTCAACTGACCTCCGCAGAAAGGGCGCCGCTTCTCAGCGGCGCCCTTTCTCCTGTCCGGATGGCGCGGGCTCAGTCGCCGTGACGGACGTGCGCGTAGGCGTCGAGGGCGCGCCGACGCGTCTCCTTCAGATCGACCATCGGCTGCGGCGGGTCGTCGCTCAGATACTCCGGCGCCCATTCGCGGACGTAGGCGTCGTGCTTGTCGAACTTCTCGCGCTGGGTGTCCGGGTTGAACACGCGGAAGTAGGGAGCGGCATCCGCCCCGGACCCTGCCACCCACTGCCAGTTGAACGGGTTGCTCGCGGCATCCGCGTCCACCAGGCAGTCCCAGAACCACTGCTCGCCGTGCCGCCAGTCGATCAGCAGGTTCTTGATGAGGAAGGATGCCGTGACCATGCGCACGCGATTGTGCATGACGCCGGTCTTCCACAGCTGACGCATCCCGGCGTCGACGACGGCCACGCCCGTCTCGCCCCGCTGCCACGTCTTGAGGTGCGCGCGGTTCAGCTTCGGCCACGGGAAGGCGTCGAAGTTGCGCCTCCAATTCACCGTCGCGATGTCGGGGGAGTGGTAGGTCACGTGCCAAGCGAACTCCCGCCACACGAGCTCGGAGAGGAAGCCGCTGGCACTCTTCGCATGCTCGCCCGACCCCTTGTGCTCGAGCGTCTCGTGCCACACCTGATAGGGGCTCAGCTCGCCCCACCGCAGGCGCGGCGACAGATTCGACGTCGCGCCCCCGGCGAACTCGTCGCGGTACTTCGCGTAGTCGCCGAGGTCCTCGTCGAGGAACTCCGTCAGCCGTGCCTTCGCGGCGGGCTCGCCCGGCTCCCAGGTCTCGCGCAGGCCGCCGGCCCAGTCGGGCTTCGTCGGCAGCAGCGCCCACGAGCTCAGGTGGTCACCGTCGACGGTTCCGTCGATGCCGGGGACCTTGCGCGCCTCCGGCATCGGCGGGCGCGGAGCGGGAAGCTTCTGCACCGCCCGCGAGAACGGGCTGTAGACGCCGTACGGCTTGTCGGACTGCGTGCGGACCGTCCACGGCTCGTAGAGGAGGTTCGCGGCGAACGAGGCCACCGTCACCCCGTCGTCGCGGAGCCCTTCCTTGATGCCGGCGTCGATCTCGCGCTCGACCCCGCCGTACCGCCGGTTCCAGAACACCGCTCCCGCACCGACGTCCTTCACGACCGCGGGCAGGACCTCGGACGCCCGCCCCCGCCGCAGCACGAGAGAAGAACCGCGCTCCTCCAGGCGACCGGCGAGGGATGCCAAGGAGTGGTGCAGCCACCAGCGCGCGGCCCCGCCGATCTGACGCACACCGTCCGACTCCTCGTCCAGCACGTAGAGGCCGATGATCGGCTCGTCCCGGTCGAGGGCCGCGCGGAGCGCCGGGTTGTCGGTGAGGCGGAGGTCGTCGCGGAACCACACGATCGAGGGCGTTGCCATTCCTCGACGCTATCCACCGCGGCATCCGTCCCTCCGGGGTTGACACCGCCGCGGCCGGCCACGGGCGGGGCGGCCGTCAGAGCGAGGAGGTGTCGTGGCCCTTCGGGAGCGCGACCGACAGCCCGCCGGAGATGATGCGGGTGTAGATGCGCGTCGCCTCGCCGAACTCGTCGCCGTCGAGCTCGATCGGCTGGGCCGGGGACGTCGCGAGCTCGATGCCGTCGCCGCGCAGGTAGCGGACCGAGGTGTCGCGACGACGCTCGAGCACGCGTCGGCCCGCGCGGAAGCGGCGCAGGACGGAGTTGTCCCACACGATGCTCCGCCAGACGCCCAGCCAGCCCAGCATGCCGCTCGGCTGGATCACGGCCACGTCGAGGCGGCCGTCGGCCACGGACGCGTCGGGGATCAGCGCCACGCCGCCCTGCAGCGCGCCGCAGTTCGCGAACAGCACGCTCTGCACCTTCGCCGAGTGCAGGCGGTGGCCGTTGAGCTGGTACATCACGCGGAACGGCTTAGCGGAGACGAGCGACCGCGCCGCACCGTCGACGTAGGCGACCCAGCCCACCTGCTTCTTGAGGTCGGACCGCGTGTTCTGGATCATCGCGGCATCCAGGCCGATGCCGGCCATGACCGAGAAGCCGTGCTCCTCGACCTCGCCGTCCGCGCGGCGGATCCGGGCCAGTCCCGTATCGATGGGGAGGATGTCGCCGTCGAACGTGGCGCGGATCATCGCATCCGTGTCCGTCAGCGGCAGATTGAGGTTGCGGGCGAGCAGGTTCCCCGTGCCGCTCGGCACGATCGTGAGGGGCACGCCCGACGAGGTCAGCGCCTCGGCCACCGCACGCACCGTGCCATCGCCGCCGGCTGCGAGGACGGCATCCACCTCCTCCTCCAGCGCGGCGCGCGCCGCGTCGTCGCCGAGGTCGTCGACGGTCGTCTCGTAGAAGAGGGGCTCGGCCCAGCCCGCCGCGGCGGCCAGCTCGGCCACGCGGGCGCGCAGTTGCTCGGGCTCGACCTTGGTGGGGTTGTAGATGAGGGCGGCGCGCTTCTTCTCGGTGGGCTCCGCGTCCATCGGGGCCTCGTCGCCGTCGGACGAGACGCGCTTGGCCTCACCGGAGCTGTCATCCGAGGTGTCGGGCTCGACATCCTCCGGCTGGCGGATGACGTCGTCGGGCTCGGCCGCCTGCTTCGGATCCGGCGCCCCCTCGGAGGCGTCGTCACCGGCGCCGTCGCGCAGGGAGGATGCCTCGAAGTCCTCGCCCGACCCCTCCGCCGCGGCGGCGTCATGGTGCGCCCCCGGGGAAGCGGGGGCGGTCGAAGCGTCTTCGTCGGGGGATGCCGCGTCGTCGCGCGAGTCGTCAGAACCGGCCATGGCTCCACCATAGGGCGGGCGCGCGGCGGGGCACGGGCGGTGTCGCGGGGGTTGACGGCACCCCTGCGGAGTCCCCACGGGCGGGCGGCGCGCCCGGACGACGCGCCCGGACGGGGCGGGGAGTGCGTCCGCACCCGCCCCTAGGATGGACGCGTGATCGACCTGACTCTGCTGCGTGAAGATCCCGAGCTCGTGAAGCGCTCCCAGATCGCCCGCGGCGAGTCGTCCGAGTCGGTCGACGCCGCGCTCGCCGCCGACCGCGACCGCCGGGCGGCCATCACCGCCTTCGAGGAGCTGCGGGCGGCGCAGAACGCCCACGGCAAGCGGGTCGCGCAGGCCCCGAAGGACGAGAAGTCGGCTCTCGTCGCCGAGGCCAAGCAGCTCAGCGAGCAGGTCAAGAACGCCCAGCACGCCGTCGCCGAGGCCGAGGCCGCGGCGGACGCCGCCCTCGCGAAGATCGAGAACATCGTCCTCGAGGGCGTCCCGGCCGGCGGCGAAGAGGCCTTCATCACCCTGCGGACGCACGGCGAGATCCCCGCCTTCGACTTCGAGCCGCTCGACCACCTCGCGCTCGGCGAGAAGCTCGGCGCGATCGACATGGAGCGCGGCACCAAGGTGTCGGGCAGCCGCTTCTACTTCCTCACCGGCATCGGCGCGCGCCTCGAGCTGGCGCTGATGACCCTCGCGCTCGACCGTGCGCTGCAGGCCGGGTTCACCCCGATGATCCCGCCGACCCTCGTGCGCCCGGAGGTCATGCGGGGCACCGGCTTCCTCGGACAGCACGCCGACGAGGTGTACCACCTCGACAAGGAGGACCTCTACCTCGTCGGGACGAGCGAGGTGCCTCTCGCCGGATACCACATGGGCGAGATCCTCGACCTGGAGCGCGGCGCCAAGCGCTACGCCGGCTGGTCCACCTGCTACCGCAGCGAGGCCGGCTCGTACGGCAAGGACACCCGCGGCATCATCCGCGTGCACCAGTTCAACAAGCTGGAGATGTTCGTCTACGCCGACCCGGCCGACGCCGAGGCCGAGCACGACCGTCTCGTCGAGATGCAGGAGCGGATGCTGCAGGACCTCGGCCTGTCGTACCGCGTCATCGACGTGGCGGCCGGCGACCTGGGCTCCAGCGCCGCGCGCAAGTTCGACATCGAGGCGTGGGTCCCGACGCAGGACGCGTACCGGGAGCTGACGAGCACCTCGAACTGCACCACCTACCAGGCGCGGCGCCTCGACGTCCGCCACCGTCCGGACGGCGGCAAGACGCAGCCGGTCGCGACGCTGAACGGCACCCTCGCCACGACGCGCTGGATCGTCGCGCTCCTCGAGACGCACCAGCGGGCCGACGGGTCGGTGACGGTCCCGGAGGTGCTGCGGCCGTACCTGGGCGGGCTCGAGGTCATGGAGCCGGTCGCGTGACCCGCGAGGCCGCCCTGCCCGAGACGGGCGACGTCGACGTCGCCCCGAAGCAAGAGGCGGCCGACGTCGTCGACGAGCTCGCCGACGCGTCCGTCGGGCGCATGCTCATCGCGCTCGACATCGACGGCACCGTGCTCCTCGAGGACGACACGCTGAGCCCCGGCATCGTCGAGGCCGTCGCGCACGCGCAGGACGCCGGCCACGAGGTGATGCTCGCCACCGGTCGCAGCTGGGACAGCACCCACCCGATCATGTCCCGCCTCGGCATCCGTCCCGAGTACGCCGTGTGCTCGAACGGCGCCATCGTCATGCGACGTGTCGGAGACGGGGATGCCGCGGGCTACGAGCGCGCGCACGTGGAGACGTTCGACCCGACCGAGGTCCTGACGCTGCTGGGCGAGCACCTGGGGGACGCGCACTTCCTCGTCGAGCTGCCGGACGGCAAGCGGCTCTTCACCGAGTACCTCGACGACTGGAACCTGCACGACGCCGACCAGGTGAGCTTCGCGGAGCTGTCCGCGCAGCCGGTCTGCCGCGTGGTCGTCGTCGCACCGGAGCAGACCGACCAGGACTTCCTCCAGCTCGTCGAGCGGATCGGCCTCAGCCAGGTCTCGTACGCGATCGGATGGACGGCCTGGCTCGACATCGCCCCGCAGGGCGTCGACAAGTCGACCGCGCTCGAGCGGGTCCGCGCGTGGTTGGACGTCGCGCCGGACCGCGTGCTGGTCATGGGCGACGGGCGCAACGACATCGAGATGATGCAGTGGGCCGTCCGCAACGGCGGCCGCGCGATCGCCATGCACCAGGGACCGCCGGAGGTTCACGCCGCCGCGGGCGAGGTCGGTCTGTCGGTCGGCGACGGCGGCGTCGCGGCGGTGCTCCGCGCGCTCTGACCCGCCGGATTGCCCTCACCCGCGGGGAGGTGCCGCCGGGTCGCGGCTGTGCCGCGTGGCATCCCTATCCAGTAAACGCCCTCGTGCGGTGGACACGCCCTGACACGGCGTTTCCCCCACGCCAGAGCGTTTACTGGGGAGGAGCGGGGGTCAGCGGGGGCTGATGTCCGCCCAGAGGCCGCGCGTCGTGGCCTTCAGCAGCTGGGCGTCGGGGCGTTCGAGCGCGGGGAGGCTGCGGTTGAGGGCGGCGCGGGAGGCGTCCCGGAGGTCGTCCGTGTGCTGTGGCGCCGTCGCCGCGAGCGAGGCGAGGCATTTCTGCAGCCTTATCTGTACTTCGATGAAGGAGCCACCGTCGCGGGCGAGGGGGCGGAACGCATCCGCCAGCAGGTCGGCCATCGTGGGCGCGGGAACGTAGACGTGGGGGTAGCGGATATCACCGGGTTCCTCGGCC
>VGAV01000076.1 GCA_016870695.1 Actinomycetota bacterium
GCGTGAGGAGGCCCGACGGGTCAGACCAGCAGCTGGTGCTTCGCGAGGTCGCGGTAGAGGGGCGTGGATGCCACGAGCTCGCTGTGCGTGCCCTGCCCGACGACCCGGCCGTGCTCGAGCACGACGATGAGGTCGCTGTCTACGACGGTCGACAGGCGGTGCGCGATCACCAGCAGCGTCCGGCCGGTGGCGACCGCGTCGATGGCCTCGCGCATCCGCTGCTCGTTCGCGCCGTCGAGCGACGACGTGGACTCGTCGAGCAGCAGCACCGGGGGAGCGGCGAGCAGGGCCCGCGCGATCGCCAGGCGCTGGCGCTCGCCGCCGGACAGCATCACGCCGTCCTCGCCGACGGGGGCGTCGATCCCGAGCGGGTTGCGTTCGAGCACGTCGCCGAGGTTGACCGCGCGCAGCACGTGCTCGCATTCCGCCGCGGAGGCCCCCGGGGAGGCCAGGCGCAGGTTGTCGGCGATCGTGCCGGCCAGGGTGGGCGCGTCCTGCTCGACGTACCCGAAGCGGGCGCGGAGGTCGTCCCGGGCCAGGTCGCGCGCGTCGACGCCGTCCACGAGGATCGCCCCGTCGGTGGGGTCGTAGAACCGCTCGACGAGCGAGAGGATCGTGCTCTTGCCGGCGCCGGACGGTCCGACCAGCGCGACGCGTGCCCCGCGCGGTACCGTGAACGACACCCCGCGCAGCACCTCGCGGTCGGCTTCACCGGCCTCTGCAGCGGTCTCATCGGCGGCCCGGTCGAGGTGCGCCTGCGCGAGCACCGAGCGCGCCTCCTTCGCCGCGGCCGCGCGCGCCTCGACGACGTGGTCGGGGTAGCGGAAGCGCACGTCGCGGAACTCGATCGCCGCGGCATCCCGCTCGCCCGTCGACACCGACGCGGATGCCGCCGCGACGCTGTCGGACGCGGTCTCCTCGGGGAGGTCGAGCACCTCCTGGATGCGGCCCAGCGCGCCGAGCGCCTGGTTGACGGACGTGATCGCGCCGATCGCCGAGGCGAGGGGCTGGACGAGCAGGAAGAGGAAGATGACGAAGGTCACGAGCGCGGCGACGTCGATGGCTCCGGATGCCACCCGGAACCCGCCCACGCCGAGCACGACCAGCAGCGAGACCTGCAGGGCGATCCCCGCGACGGGCACGATGAGGGCGGACACTTTAGCGATCCGGACCCCCGCGGCGTACGCCTCGGTGGCGGTGCTCTCGACGGCGGCGGTCTCGCGGGCGGTCGCCCCGGCCGCGCGGATCGTACGGATCGAGCCGACGGCGCGCTCGACGCCCGAGGACAGCTCGCCCACCTTGACCTGCTGCTCGGTGGAGGCGGCGCGGATGCGTCCGCTCAGCACGACGACGGTCGCGAGGGAGGCGCCGACCACCACGACGATGAGGCCGAGCAGCAGCGGGTCGATGAACGCCATCGCGACGACGGCGCCGACGAGGATGAGCGCGTTGCCGACGGCATCCGCCAGTCCCTGCGTGAGCACGGCGTAGAGCAGGGTCGTGTCTGTGCCCACGCGCGAGACGAGGTCGCCGGTGCGGCGGGCGTCGAACTCGGCGATCGGCAGGCGGAGGATCCGCGAGATGAGGCGGCGGCGACTGGAGTAGACGACCGCGGTGCCGGTGCGCTGCAGCAGGTAGTGCTGGTAGCCGGAGATGAGGGACGACACGACGACGAAGCCGACGAGCAGCCAGACGAGCGCGCCCAGCGGCACCGAGCCCTGCACGCGCGTGATGACCTCGCCGACGAGGAGCGGCTGCACGAGGGTCGTGGCGGCACCGAAGACGCTGAGCACGGCGACGACGGCGAGCGTGCGCTTGTGCTCGAGGAGGAACGGCAGCAGCTGACGGAACGACGCGCGGGGGCCCTCGGGCTGACGACGGCCGCGACGGCCACGGGCGGGAGCGGGGACGGACATGCTCACCTCGGGGAAAGGAAACGGGTCCTTCGACCGTACCCCGCTTCGCGAGCGGCTTCGGCGCCGGCCGGCCCCGCCTCGTGCCCGGTGGACGACGAAGGGATGCCACGGGCCCTGAGACCCGTGGCATCCCTTCGTCCGGGAGTCGCCGTTACGGCGCGGTCGCCCCGGCGGCGAGGTTGTCGTCGTAGTCGACGTCCTTCGTCTCGGGCGAGAGCACGAGGGCCACGAGAGTCAGCACGCCCATCACGGACAGGTAGACCCCGACGAGCCAGGGGTTGCCGTCGCCGGCCGCCCACAGCGCCACCGCGACGAGCGGGGCCAGGGCCGCGCCCAGGATGGACGAGACGTTGTACGAGATGGCCGAACCGGTGTACCGGACGTTCGTCGGGAACAGCTCGGGCAGGACGGCGCCCATCGGTCCGAAGGTCGTGCCCATGAGGACGAAGCCGAAGATGAGGAACGCCTGCACCAGAGCGCCGGTAAACTTCGCGTCGGCCTGCGGCAGCAGGAAGACCGAGAAGAGCAGACCGAAGACGATGATGCCGATCGTCACCCCGATGAGGAGGCGCTTGCGGCCGATCGCGTCGGCCACGGGGCCGGAGAGCATCGTGAAGACGCCGAAGAACACCACGCCGATGATCTGCATGATGACGAAGTCGGTGTAGCCGAAGCCGAGGCCGGGGACGTACTGGGTGGCGTCGAACGGCGTGCCGGCCGCGGTGGCGGCGGCCTCCGCGCCCTCGAGCGTGGCCTTGGTGCCGTACGAGAGCGTGAAGCTCGTCATCAGGTAGAAGAGCACGTACGTCGCCAGCATGATGAACGTGCCGAGGATGAGCTGCTTCCAGTTGTTGCGGAGCGCGGCGCCCAGCGGGAACTTCTTGATGACGCCGGTCTTCTCGGCCTTGCTGAACGACTCGCTCTCGACGAGCTTGAGGCGCACGTAGAGGCCGACGATGACCATGAGAGCCGAGAACAGGAACGGCACGCGCCAGCCCCACGAGAGGAACTCGGCCGACCGCTGCGCGGTGCCGTCGGGGTGCGGCAGTGCGAAGTTGATGACGAGGAACACCGTGTTGGCGATGATGAAGCCGATGGGGGCGCCCAGCTGCGGGAACGTGCCGAACAGGGCGCGCTTGCCCTTCGGGGCGTTCTCGGTGGCCACCAGCGCAGCGCCGGACCACTCGCCGCCCAGGGCGAAGCCCTGCGCCAGGCGCATGATGAGCAGCAGGATCGCCGCCCACACGCCGATCTGATCGAAGGTCGGCAGGCACCCGATGAGGAACGTCGCGACGCCCATCGTGAGGAGGGATGCCACCAGGGTGGCCTTGCGTCCGAACCGGTCGCCGAAGTGGCCGAAGACGACGGCGCCGAGGGGGCGCGCGACCATGGCGGCGCCGAAGACGCTGAACGACAGCAGCAGCGAGGTGGTCTCGTTGCCGGTCGGGAAGAAGAGGATCGGGAACACGAGCACGGCCGCGGTGGCGTACGCGTAGAAGTCGTAGAACTCGATGGTGGTGCCCACGAGGCTCGCGGTGATGACGCGCGAACGCGGGTTCGCGGGAGCCGTGGTGGAGCGGGGGGAGGGGGACGAGGTGGTGGTCATGACAGCCTGACGACAAAGACGAGCGTGTGCGTCCGGGGTGGGGCGCAGCGGTGGCGCGGAACGGGCGCGTGGTCTGCGTCCGCTGCGCGGCAAGGTCACCGTGAGCGGGCGGTCCCGGGTGGGGGCCGTCTACCCGTCAAGTCTATGCGTCGGCTGAGCAGGCGCCCGCCGGCCCGGGAAACGGGCGGCGGACGCCGGGGCCGACGGGGTCAGCCGCGCAGCTCGCGCAGCAGCAGTGCGGTGCGGATGGCGGCGTCGGCCGCCTCTGCGCCCTTGTCCTCCTTCGAGCCCTCCAGGCCCGCGCGGTCCAGCCCCTGCTGCTCGTCGTCGAGGGTGAGCACGCCGAATCCGACCGGGCGTCCCGCCTCGATCGCGACGCGCGTGAGACCGTCCGTCGCGGCGGACGACACGTACTCGAAGTGCGGCGTCCCGCCGCGGATGATGACGCCCAGGGCGACGACGGCGTCCGCGCCGCCCTCGAAGGCGGCGACGGCCGCGACCGGCAGCTCGAACGAGCCCGGGACGCGAACGACGCGATACGTCGCGCCGGAGGCGTCCAGGACCTTCGTCGAGCCCGCGATGAGGCCGTCGGTGATGACGTCGTGCCACGTGCCCGCGATGACGACCACGTTCAGTCCCGTCGCGTCGACCTTGCCCGTCTCGGGTGCTCCACTGCCGGCCATCAGGCGGTTCCTTCCTTCATGTGCGCAAGGGCATCGCGCAGGTCGTCCTCGGCGATGACGTGACCCATCCGGTCGCGCTTGGTCTCGAGGTACTGGTGGTTGTTGGGGCCGACGCCGACCAGCAGCGGCACCTGCTCGACCACGTCGAGCCCGAACGACCGCAGCTGCGCGACCTTGTCGGTGTTGTTGGTCAGCAGGCGGACCTTCTCGACACCGAGGTCGGCGAGGATGCCGGCCGCGGCGGCGTAGTCGCGGGCGTCCGCGGGCAAGCCGAGGGCGAGGTTGGCATCCACGGTGTCCATGCCGCGCTCCTGGAGGCTGTACGCGCGCAGCTTGTTGATGAGGCCGATGCCGCGCCCCTCGTGGCCCCGCATGTAGATGACGATGCCGCCGTCGCGGTCGATCGTGTCGAGGGCGGCATCCAGCTGGGGGCCGCACTCGCACTTGAGGGACCCGAAGGCCTCGCCGGTCAGGCACTCCGAGTGCACGCGCACGAGCGGCGCCTCCTCGTGCAGGTCGCCGGAGACCACGGCGAGGTGGTCGGTTCCGGTGATGCGGTCCTTGTACGCGAGGAAGCGGAACGTCCCGTGCGAGGTGGGCACGTTCGACTCGGCGCGCAGGCTGACGCGGCGGCGGACCGGCGCGGCGGAGGGCAGCGGGTCGGTCTCGTCGAGGTAGGCGATGAGCTGCTCGATGGTGATGACCGGGATGCCGTCGCGCTCGCCGAGCTCGAAAAGTCCGGGCAGGCGCATCATGCTGCCGTCCTCGGCGACGACCTCGGCGATCGCGCCGACCGGCTGCAGCCCCGCGAGGCGCATGAGGTCGACGGCGGCTTCGGTGTGGCCCGCGCGCTCGCGCACGCCGCCCTCGACGGCGCGCAGCGGCAGCACGTGGCCCGGGCGGATGAGGCTCGCCGGGGTCGACTCCTGGTCCGCGAGGACGTTCAGGGTGCGGGCGCGGTCGGCGGCGCTGATGCCGGTGGTGACGCCGTCGGCGGCGTCGACGCTGACCGTGTAGGCCGTGCCGCGGGCGTCCTCGTTGACCGCGACCATCGGCGGCAGGTCGAGGGCGTCCGCCCACTCGGCGGGCATGGGGGCGCAGACGTAGCCGCTGGAGTAACGCACGGTCCAGGCGAGCCACTCGGCGGTCGCCAGCTGGGCCGACAGGATGACGTCGCCCTCGTTCTCGCGGTTCTCGTCGTCGGCGACGAGGATGGGGCGGCCCTGACGCAGGGCCTCCAGGGCCTCGGGGATGGTGGACAGGCTCATGCGGAGCCCCTCTCGGTCGGTGCGGCCGCAGCCGCGGTGTTCTCGGTGTCTCGGAAGGCGAGGAGGCGCTGCACGTGCCGCGCCAGGATGTCGGTCTCGAGGTTGACGGGGGCGCCGGGCTCGGCCCGGCCGAGGGTCGTCGCGGCGAGGGTCTCGGGGATGAGCGAGACCTCCAGCCACGGCTCCGGCTCGGACGCGGGACTGACGGCGCTGACCGTGAGCGACACCCCGTCGATCGCGATGGAGCCCTTGTCGACGACGAGCGGGGCGAGGGCGGACGGGATGCCGACCCGTACAACGCTCCACTGCGCGCCCGGCCGCACCTCGCGCACGACGCCGGTGCCGTCGATGTGCCCCTGCACGATGTGGCCGCCGAGGCGCCCGTGGGCGGCGGTCGCGCGCTCGAGGTTGACGGCGCGGCCCGGCGCGATGCCGTCGAGCGTCGACACGTCGAGCGTCTGCTGCATGACGTCGGCGGTGAACCAGTCCTCGCCCTGGTCGACGACGGTGAGGCAGACACCGCTGACCGAGATGGAGTCGCCGTGGCCCGCGTCGGACACCGACAGCGGCGCCCGCACGGTGAGGCGGATGCCGTCGCCCGAAGGCTCGACGGCGGTGATCGCGCCGATCTCTTCGACGATTCCGGTGAACATCAGGCGTCTCCGTGGGGGTCGGGGGTGGTCTCGTGCGGGTGGGCGATGACGAGGAGGTCGTCGCCGAGGGTCTCGATCCGGGTCACGCGCAGTCGGCGGGCGTCGGCGATCGTCGGCACCCCGATGTCGCCCAGGGCGAGTCGGAACCCGCCGAGCAGGACGGGCGCGACGTAGACGAGCACCTCGTCCGCCAGGTCCGCGCGCAGGAAGGAGCTGGCGAGCGTCGGGCCGCCCTCGACGAAGACGCGCTGGATGCCGCGGGCGCCGAGGTCCGCGAGCACGGCGGGCAGGTCGCGGGTGCGGGCGAGGATCACCGGGTGCGGATGCCGGTGGACGGCGGCATCCGGAGCCACCTCGCTCTCGCCGATGACGACGGGGACGGGCTGGTTCTCGAAGAGGGACCCGTCCTCCGCGCGTGCGGTGAGTGCGGGGTCGTCCGCGCGGACGGTTCCCGTGCCGGCGACGATCGCGTCGGCCGCGGCGCGGCGGAGATGGACGTCCCGGCGGGCGTCGGGCCCGGTGATCCATTGACTCGTGCCGTCGTCGGCGGCGGCCCGGCCGTCCAGGCTCTGCGCCCACTTGACGGTGACGACGGGGCGGCCGGTGCGCTGGAGGTGCGTCCAGTCGTGGACGAGGGCGGCGGCGGCGTCGCGCTCGACGCCGGACTCCACGTCGACGCCGGCGGACCGGAGGCGCGCGGCGCCGCCCGACGCGGCATCCGTGGGGTCGTCGAGCGCGTAGACGACGCGGGACACGCCGGCCTCGAGGAGCGCGACGGCGCACGGCCCGGTGCGGCCGGTGTGATTGCAGGGCTCCAGGGTGACGACGGCGGTCGCGCCGGCGGCCGCGCCCGGCGGCAGCTGCGACAAGGCGTCGACCTCGGCGTGCGGCGTGCCCGCCCCACGATGGAATCCCTCGGCCAGAACGTCCCCGGCGGGGGAGAGGATGACCGCGCCGACCTGCGGGTTCAGCCCGCGCGGACCTCCGCGGGCGAGCTGCAGCGCTCGCCGCATGGCGTCGATCTCGGTGGCGGATGCCATTCCCTGTCCTTCCCGCGGTGCTCGAGGGGGGCAGGAGGGCGCGCCGCGCCGTCCGTGCTGCCTCCCATCCGGACTAGCGACGATCGCTCGTCGCATCACCGTCGGTTCCGGAGTTCCACCGGATCAACCCGTCAGCCGAGGCGTCGGAGTTCGCGGACTGTCACCGCCGGTTCGGATTCCCACCGACCCCGGAGCACGTTGTTGCACTTCGGAGTCTAGTCAACGTGGTTCTCGCGGTTTCATTCCCGGTCGCCGTGTGACATCCGGGACGTCCGCGCGCCGGCGGTCATGGTTTTCCGGCGCTCCGCGGGGCCGTCACTTCAGCAGACGCGACAGCCGCCGATCGGCCAGAAGCTTGCCGCCGGTCTGACAGGTGGGGCAGTACTCGAGGGAGTTGTCGGCGAAGAAGACGCTGCGCACCTCGTCGCCGCAGACCGGACACGCCTCGCCGCGCCGGCCGTGCACCCGCATGCCCCGGCGCTTCGCGTCCTTCAGGTCGGCCGGCGGCTTGCCCCGCGCGGCCGCGACCGCGTCGGTGAGCGTCGACACCATCGCGTCGAACAGGCGGTCGACCTCGTCGTCGGTGAGCTTCGCCGCCAGCGCGTACGGCGACATCTTCGCGGCGTGCAGGATCTCGTCGGAGTACGCGTTGCCGACGCCGCCGATGATCGACTGGTCGCGGAGGACGCCCTTGATCTGGGTGCGCCGCCCCGCGAGCAGCGCGCCGAACGCGTCGCGGTCGATCCCGCCGCTGAGGGGATCCGGCCCCAGCCGGGCAATCCCCGGTACCTCCTGCGGGTCGCGGACGATGTAGACGGCCAGCGACTTCTTGGTCCCCGCCTCGGTCAGGTCGAAACCGGAGTCGTCGTCGAACCCGACGCGCAGCGCGATGGGCGTCTTGCCGGGCTTGATGAGCGTCTGCGGCAGCAGGTCGTACCAGCGCAGCCACCCGGCCTTGGCCAGATGGAAGACGAGATGGATGCCGCCGTCCGTCGCCACGTCGAGGAACTTGCCGTGGCGCTCCACCCCGGTCACCGCGGTCCCGACGAGCGCCGTGAGCGGCGGGTCGTACGTCTTGAGGGCGGAGATGGCCGACACGGTCGCCTTCGTCACGTGCAATCCCGTCACGCGGCCGCGCAGGTATTCGACGAGTCCTTCGACCTCGGGCATCTCCGGCATGCGCCACATCCTGGCATCCGGGTCCGACATCGCGCCGCCCCTTGCGCCTCGCCCCGCCCGCCGTTCCGCCCGTCGCTGCCCCGCGCTCCCTCCGGGGTCGGCGTTCCGCGCGTTCTCCTGCCGGTAAACGCTCTGCGCGGGTGGAAACGCCGTGGCACGGCGTTTCCACCGCGCCGGAGCGTTTACCGGAGAAGCCGGAGCGTCTACCGGAACAGGGGGAGGGATGCCACGGCCACGCTCACCCGAGGGGGAGCGGCCACGGCTGCGGGGACCGCTCGTCGCCGCGCAGGAGCCCCGCCACCCAGAGGTCGGCCCGCCCGAAGCTGTTCGAGGCGGCCTGACGCAGGAGCCCCTCGTAGCGGAAGCCGAGTCGACAGGCGGTGCGCGCCGAGGCCACGTTCCCGACGACGGCCCGCCACTCGATCCGGGCGATCGCCGGCCGCTCGGCGGCGAAGGCCCAGTCCACGACGGCCTCGGCCGCTTCGCCGACGACGCCCTGCCC
>VGAV01000077.1 GCA_016870695.1 Actinomycetota bacterium
GAGGCGGTACCAGAGATACAGCGCGAAGCCGGCGAAGACGGCCCACTCGGCCGCGTAGAAGATGTTGAGCCAGTTGACCCGCGACCGCTCCTCGGGCGCGGGAGAGGCGATGGCATCCAGGGGTCCGAAGGCGGACTGCGAGGCGATGTACGAGCGGTAGACCGCCACGCCCTCGGTGTCGTTCCAGCGACCGAGCAGCGCGGGCGGCGACATGCGGGTGAGCGTCTGCGGGTCGGCGCCGGCCGGAGGTGCGACCGGGCCCTCGTCGGAGATGAGACGACCGACGACGTCAACGACCGCATCCGGGTCGGCGGCGGCGTCGGCCTGCAGCGTCGTGACGGCGGCGTCCGCGGCGTCGAGCGTGGGGGCCCAGCCCAGGGCGACGGCGATCGAGGTGGGGCGGTCGACATCGTCGAGGCGCAGCTGTCCGGCGACCCAGTAGCCCTCCGTGTCGTCGCCGTTGTAGCGCGATGACACGACGACGAAGTCGGAGGGTACCCAGCTGCCGCGGGCCTCGACCCGTTGGCCGACCTGCGGCTCGGGCAGGTACGCACCGGGCTCGCTGACGTCGGCGAGCGGCTGCACGACCTCCGTCAGTCCGGGCTCCGGCGGTGCGGTGTCCACGGCGCGGCTGAGCTGCCACTGTCCGAGCCACGCGAGCACGCCCGCGACGAGCAGCGAGAACGCCAGCAGGGCGATCCACCGCGGCCGCAGCATGACCTCGCGGAGGGTCGGCGGGAACAGGTCGGCGGGCGGGGCCGTCGACACCGCGTCGTCGCCGCGGAGGGTCATGTCAGTGCCCGTAAGGCGCCACGACGACCTCGACGCGCTGGAACTCCTTGAGGTCGGAGTAGCCCGTGGTGGCCATGGACTTGCGCAGAGCGCCGATGAGGTTGGCGGTGCCGTCGGCGACGGGAGCCGGCCCGAAGAGCACCTGCTCGAGCGGACCGACGCGGTCGACCTCGACGCGGCGCCCGCGGGGCAGCTTGGCGTGGTGGGCCTCCGGGCCCCAGTGGAAGCCGCGGCCGGGCGCGTCGGTCGCACGGGCCAGGGCGACGCCGAGCATGACCGCGTCCGCACCCATGGCGAGCGCCTTCACGATGTCGCCGGAGGTGCCGACGCCGCCGTCGGCGATGACGTGGACGTAGCGGCCGCCGGACTCGTCGAGGTAGTCGCGGCGGGCACCGGCGACGTCCGCGACGGCCGTCGCCATCGGCGCGTGCAGGCCCAGCGTGGCGCGGGTCGTGGACGCCGCGCCGCCGCCGAAGCCGACGAGCACGCCCGCGGCCCCGGTGCGCATGAGGTGGAGTGCGGCCGTGTAGGTGGCTGCGCCGCCGACGATGACGGGGACGTCGAGGTCGTAGATGAACTTCTTCAGGTTCAGCGGCTCGGCGACGCTCGAGACGTGCTCGGCCGAGACGGTGGTCCCGCGGATGACGAACAGGTCGACACCGGCGGCCACGACCGTCTCGTACAGGTCCTGCGTGCGCTGCGGGGTCAGGGCGCCGGCGACGGTGACACCGGCCGCGCGCACCTCCGCGAGCCGGTCGCGCACGAGCTCCGGCTTGATGGGCTCCGCGTAGAGCTCCTGCATGCGGCGGGTGGCGTCGGCCTCCGGCAGGTGGGCGATCTCGGCCAGCAGCGGCTCGGGGTCGTCGTACCGCGTCCACAGACCTTCGAGGTCGAGGACGCCGAGACCGCCGAGACGGCCCAGCTCGATCGCGGTGCGGGGGCTGACGACCGAGTCCATCGGGGCGCCGAGCACGGGGATGCCGAACTGGAACGCGTCGATGGTCCACGCCGTCGAGACGTCCTCGGGGTTGCGCGTGCGCCGCGACGGCACGACGGCGATGTCGTCGAAGGTGTAGGCGCGGCGGGCGCGCTTGGCGCGGCCGAGGTCGATCTCCATGGTCACCGTCCCAGCCTACCCGCGACCCTCCCCCTCGCCGTCGGCCGGGCGGGAACGTTCCCCGTCGGCCGCGCGCTCACGGTTCCCGTCGGCCGGGCGGGAACGGTCGCCGTGCAGCAGCCGCGTCAGCGGCCCGTCCAGGACGAACAGGAGGAACGCCGCCGATCCGATCCACGGAGAGGCGAGCACGACGACGGCGCTGAGCAGCACCGCGCTGAGCGCGGCCCGCGACGCGCGGCGGGCGTCGTCGTCCGACATCCCGGCGACCGCTCCGGAGCGGCGGGCCCACAGCCACTGCACCCACCCGAGCAGGATCGCGACGAAGAAGTTGACCGGCAGCAGCACCCGTCCGAGCACCTCGTCGGCGTAGGCGGTGTTCAGCGACGACGTGAACGGCACGAGCACGATGAACAGCAGCCGGACGGTGTTGATCCACATCCCGACCGCGTCGATGCGGACCAGGTGCTCGAACTGCTGCACGTGGGTCATCCACATGAGACAGAGGATGAGGAACCCGACGGCGAAGGTGAAGAGTGGATGCCACAGGCCGATCAGGGCGTCGGCGAGGGCGGCATCCGAGTCGATGTCCCCCAGCGAACGGTCCGTCAGCCCCAGGACGAGCAGGGTCGCGGCGATCGCGAAGACGCCGTCGGTGAACGCCTCGGTCCGACGGGTCGAGACCGACGCGTCGGGATGGCTGCGACGCCGGATCATGCGCACAGCGTAGCGGCGGCGAGGAGACGACGAGGGGCCGGGCAGTCGCCTGCCCGGCCCCTCGGAACCGTTTACTTCTTGTAGTTCGGCGCCTCGACGACGATCTGCACGTCGTGCGGGTGCGACTCCTTGAGCCCCGCGGAGGTGATGCGGACGAAGCGGCCCTTGGCTTTGAGCTCCTCGACGGTGCGCGCGCCGACGTAGAACATCGACTGCCGCAGACCGCCGATCAGCTGGTAGGCGACGGCGGCGACGGGGCCGCGGTAGGGCACCTGGCCCTCGATGCCCTCGGGGATGAGCTTGTCGTCGCTGGGGACGTCGGCCTGGAAGTAGCGGTCCTTCGAGTAGGACGTCTTCTTGCCGCGCGTCTGCAGGGCGCCGAGCGAGCCCATGCCGCGGTACTGCTTGAACTGCTTGCCGCCCTGGAAGACGATCTCGCCCGGCGACTCGTCGGTTCCCGCGAGCAGCGAGCCGAGCATGACGGTGTCGGCCCCGGCGACCAGCGCCTTGGCGATGTCTCCCGAGTACTGCAGACCGCCGTCCGCGATGACCGGGACGCCGGCGGGGATCGCCGCCTGCGCGGCCTCGTAGATCGCGGTGACCTGCGGGACGCCGACGCCGGCGACGACGCGGGTGGTGCAGATGGAGCCCGGGCCGACGCCCACCTTCACGGCATCCACTCCTGCGTCGATGAGCGCCTGCGCGCCCTCGCGGGTCGCGACGTTGCCGCCGATGACGTCGATGTGGGCGAAGGATTCGTCGGCCTTGAGGCGACGGACGATGTCGATGACGCCCGCGGACTGGCCGTTGGCGGTGTCGACGACGAGGACGTCCACGCCGGCGTCGCGCAAGGCCTCCGCGCGCTGCCAGGCGTCGCCGAAGAAGCCGATCGCCGCACCGACGCGCAGACGACCCGAGTCGTCCTTGGTCGCGAGGGGGTACTTCTCGCTCTTGTCGAAGTCCTTGATGGTGATGAGGCCGGCGAGCTTGCCGTCCTCGTCCACGAGCGGCAGCTTCTCGACGCGGTGCTTCGCGAAGGTCGCGATCACGTCGTTGGCGTGGATGCCGACGGGCCCGGTGATGAGACCGTCCTTCGTCATGACGTCCTTGACCAGGGTGGTCTGACGCTCGAAACCGGAGACGAAGCGCATGTCGCGGTTCGTGATGATGCCGACGAGCACGCCGTCGGGGTCGACGACGGGGAGACCGGAGATGCGGTACTGCGCGCACATGGCGTCGACCTCGGCCACCGTGGCGTCCGGGTTCGTCGTGATGGGGTCGGAGACCATGCCCGACTCGCTGCGCTTGACCTGGTCGACGATGCCCGCCTGATCCTCGATCGAGAGGTTGCGGTGCACGATGCCGATACCGCCCTGGCGGGCGATGGCGATCGCCATGCGGGCCTCGGTGACGGTGTCCATCGCGCTCGAGAGGAGCGGCGTGGCCACCGTGATGCGGCGCGTCAGACGCGAGGACGTGTCGGCCTCGGACGGGATGACGTCCGTGTGCCCCGGCAGGAGCAGGACGTCGTCGTAGGTGAGTCCGACGAAACCGAAGGGGTCGTGCTGCTCCATTTATCCTCCTGCGCGCGCGGCGCCTGCTCGAAAAGGACGACGACGGCCGGAGCGAATGAGCGCTCCAGCTGCGATTCTAAGCGTCCGCGAGGCGGGAAACATTCCCGTCCGCCGTCGACCGAGCACAAGAACGCAACGACACGGTTCGCTAACGAGGTGGTCGGCGAAACATGGGCGACACATTACGCTCGTACGGTCGAACGTCGAAGCTGACGGGCGACATCGTCAGCGCTGCCGAACTGGAGACTCCGTGGG
Source organism: Actinomycetota bacterium (assembly GCA_016870695.1). Taxonomy (GTDB): domain Bacteria; phylum Actinomycetota; class Actinomycetes; order Actinomycetales; family Microbacteriaceae; genus Microbacterium. The sequence goes on from VGAV01000077.1 coordinate 4,453, forward strand.
TCATTCCTCCCCCACCGCGATACGATCGCGCACCCTTCCCCGCATGGCCCTCGTCGTCTCGCTCCTCGCGAGCGCGATCGCCGTCCTGAGCCTGCTCTTCGCGACACCCGCGAGCGCGCAGACGACGCCCGCCCCCACGCCATCCGCGGGGACCGGCGACGTCTCGAGCTCCTACTCCATCGGCGGCATCATCCGCGCCGAGGACGAGCCCCTCGAGGGCGTCGAGGTGAGCGTCGAGGGCTCCGGGTTCTCCGAGATCGGCACCACGGGCGCCGACGGGCGCTGGTCGGTGGCCGTGCCCGGGCCGGGCGCCTACACGGCGACGCTGCAGGTCGACACCCTGCCCGACGGCGTGGCTCCCCGCGACCCCGACAACGTGACGCGCGACGTCACCATCGGCACCACCAACACGGTGAACGTGCTGTTCCCGACGGGCGAGGGCACGGCGGCATCCGGGTCCATCTGGGACACCATCTTCACGCGCTTCTTCTACGGCCTGAACTTCGGCCTGCTGCTGGCGCTGGCCGCCATCGGCATCTCACTGATCTTCGGCACCACCGGCGTGAACAACTTCGCACACGGCGAGATGCTGACCTTCGGCGCGATCATCTTCTACATCTTCACCGCGATGGGGTGGAACCTCATCCTGGCGCTGCTGATCACCGTCGCGCTCTCCGTGGCGCTCGGGTACACGCAGGATGCCGTCCTGTTCAAACCACTCCGCAGACGCGGGGTCGGGTTGGTGCAGGTGCTGATCGTGACCATCGGTCTGTCGATCGTCCTGCGCTACGGCTACCTGTTCTTCTTCGGCGGCGGCACGCAGAACATCGCCACCGGCATCGCGGACACCGTCACGATCGGCCCGGTCACCGTCACGCTGACCTCGATCATCAGCATGGGCGTCAGCGTCGTGATGCTCGCTGCGGTGGCCTACTTCCTGACCCGCACCCGCATCGGCAAGGCCACCCGCGCCGTGAGCGACAACGCCTCGCTCGCATCGGCCTCGGGCATCAACGTCGACCGCGTCATCCGGATCGTCTGGATGATGGCCGGCGGTCTCACGGGCCTCTCGGGCGTGCTGTACGGCCTGTACCGCGGCGTCACCTGGGACATGGGCTTCGCGATCCTGCTGCTGCTGTTCGCCGCGGTCACCCTCGGCGGCCTGGGCAGTGCGTTCGGCGCCCTCGTCGGCTCGCTCATCATCGGAATCATCACGGAACTGTCCACCATCGTCATCCCGCCGGACCTCCGCTACGCGGTGGCCCTCATCGTGCTCATCGGCGTGCTGCTCTTCCGGCCGCAGGGTGTACTGGGACGTAAAGAGCGGATCGGCTGAGGAAAAGACTCATGGACTGGCTTTCGATCTTCAACAACGCCGCGGGCGAGCTCATCAGCCCGACCACCGCGGCCTACGCCCTCGCGGCGATCGGCCTCAGCGTGCACTTCGGGTACGCGGGTCTGCTCAACTTCGGTCAGGCGGGCTTCATGGCCGTCGGCGCCTACGCGTTCGCCATCTCGACGCTGTCGCTCTCGGCCCCGGTGTGGCTGGCGATCCTCATCGCCATCGTCGCCTCGGTGGTGTTCGCCTTCATCCTCGGCATCCCGACCCTTCGTCTGCGTGCCGACTACCTCGCCATCGTCACCATCGCGGCGGCCGAGATCATCCGCTACGTGGTGTCGACCGTCGGGCTCACCGACGTCACCGGCGGCTCGCAGGGCTTGAACGGCTACAACCGCGAGTTCCAGGCGCTCAACCCGCTCCCCGAGGGCACCTACGGCATCGGCCCGTGGACCTACTCGGCGAACGACTGGTGGGTCCGCCTCTTCGGCTGGCTCCTCGTGATCGTCGCGACGATCCTCGTGTACGTGCTGATGCGCAGCCCCTGGGGCCGCGTCGTCAAGGGCATCCGCGAGGACGAGGACGCCGTGCGCAGCCTCGGCAAGAACGTCTACTCCTACAAGATGCAGGCGCTCGTGCTCGGTGGCGTCATGGGCGGTCTGGCGGGCGTGGTGTTCATCCTCCCCCGCGCCGTCCAGCCGGGTAACTACGGCACCGCACTGACCTTCTTCGTGTGGACGGCGCTGCTGCTCGGCGGCGCAGCCACCCTGCTCGGCCCGATCGTGGGCGCCATGCTCTTCTGGGTCCTGCTCTCGCTGTCGAACGGCATCATCGTCGGACTGCGCGATGTCGGCATCCTGGGCTTCATGAGCAGCACGCAGGCCGGCCAGGTGCGCTTCATCCTCGTCGGAATCGGTCTGATGCTCCTGGTCATCTTCCGGCCACAGGGGATCTTCGGAAACAAGAAGGAGCTGTCGTTCAATGTCTGACACGACCGTCACCCACCCGCTGGTGAAGGGCGCGGTCGGCCCCGGCTGCGAGAAGGTCGACCCGATCGTCGTCGCCGACGGCGTCACGCGGCAGTTCGGCGGCCTCAAGGCCGTGGACGTCGACCACCTCGAGATCCCCCGTGGGCACATCACCGCGCTGATCGGCCCCAACGGCGCCGGCAAGACCACGCTGTTCAACCTGCTCACCGGCTTCGACAAGCCGAACACCGGGCGCTGGAGCTTCGAGGGCTCGAACCTCGCGAGCGTCCCCGCGTTCAAGGTGTCCCGCAAGGGCATGGTCCGCACCTTCCAGCTGACCAAGTCGCTCGGTCGCCTCTCGGTGCTGCAGAACATGCTCCTCGGCGCCCGCGGGCAGAAGGGCGAGAACATCTTCCGCGCCCTCATCCCGGCGTTCTGGCGCGCGCAGGAGAAGGCGAACACGGAGCGCGCGGACGACCTGCTGCGCCGCTTCAAGCTCGACGCCAAGCGCGAGGACTTCGCCGCATCACTCTCGGGCGGACAGCGCAAGCTCCTCGAGATGGCGCGCGCACTCATGAGCGACCCGAAGCTCGTCATGCTCGACGAGCCGATGGCCGGGGTGAACCCGGCGCTCACGCAGAGCCTGCTCGGCCACATCCTCGACCTCAAGCGCGAGGGCATGACGGTGTTGTTCGTCGAGCACGACATGCACATGGTCCGCCACATCTCCGACTGGGTCGTCGTGATGGCGGAGGGTCGCGTGGTCGCCGAGGGTCCGCCCGAGACGGTCATGAACGACCAGGCCGTGATCGACGCCTACCTCGGTGCGCACCACGACACCGACCTGGGTGACATGACGACGTCGCAGCTGGAGGTCATCGAGGCCGAGGCTGCGGCCGAGGCGGAGGCCGAGCTGGCCGCCGACGAGAAGGACGGGAAGCTCCGATGACCGACACCGCCACCCGCACCGCGGTGCTGCGTACCGACGACCTCGTCGCCGGGTACCTGCCGGGCGTGAACATCCTGAACGGCTGCACCGTGGACGCCTACCAGGGCGATCTCATCGGCATCATCGGCCCCAACGGCGCCGGCAAGTCGACGCTGCTCAAGGCCATCTTCGGACAGGTCAAGATCCGCGGCGGCGCCGTGCTCCTGCACGGCGAGGACATCACCGCGCTCAAGGCCGACAAGCTCGTCGGCAAGGGCGTCGGCATGGTGCCGCAGAACAACAACGTGTTCCCGAGCCTGTCCATCGAGGAGAACCTGCAGATGGGGCTCTTCCAGCGCCCCAAGGTCTTCTCGGAGCGGTTCGAGTTCGTGACCGGCCTCTTCCCGGAGCTCGGCAAGCGGCGTCGTCAGCGCGCCGGCTCGCTGTCCGGCGGTGAGCGTCAGATGGTCGCCATGGGCCGCGCGCTCATGATGGACCCGTCGGTGCTCCTGCTCGACGAGCCGTCGGCCGGCCTGTCGCCGGTCCGTCAGGACGAGACGTTCCTGCGCGTCGCCGAGATCAACCGCGCCGGCGTGACGATCATCATGGTCGAGCAGAACGCCCGCCGCTGCCTGCAGATCTGCCACCGGGCCTACGTGCTCGACCAGGGCAAGGACGCGTACACCGGCACCGGCCGCGAGCTGCTCACCGACCCCCGCGTCATCGAGCTGTACCTCGGCACCCTGGCGGCTGACGAGGACGCCAAGCGCGACAGCGCGAAGAAGCCCCTCGAGGACTGACCCCCTCCCCCCCCTCCCCGCAAGCGCCCCGCGGCCTCGGCCGCGGGGCGCTGTCGTTCGTCCGGCCGGTGCCGCCGTTCGCCCGGTGGGCGCCGCGTCGGCGAAGGGAGGGGATGCGGCCGGGGGAGGTGGCATCCCCCCCTCCACCTCCTCCCCCCGCCACATCTCCTCCCCCGGCCACGAGCAACCCCCAGGGGTGAGGAGGAGTCGCGGCCGTGTGCGGGCGGCTCGGCCGTCCTGTGGAGCCCGGGAAGCCGCCTTGAGAGCCGTCCTGCGGAGACCGGAGACGACACGCCTCCCCGCAGCCCGCCGCACCGGCGTGTCCC
>VGAV01000078.1 GCA_016870695.1 Actinomycetota bacterium
ACCGGCGTCGGCAAGATCCCCGCGGCCTACGCCCTCACCCGCGCACTGAGCAGCCGCACGTACGACGAGATCGTCGTCGTCGGCACGGCCGGCGCCATCGACACCGAGGTGGAGGGCGGGGTGTACGACATCGCGGCGGCGATCCAGCACGACGTGAAGGATCTGGACGGCGTCTTCGGTCAGCACGTGTCCCTCCCCGCGCGCGTGGAGACCGGGGTCGACGGCCTGGTGATCGCCACGGGCGACCACTTCGTGGACGACGCCGAGACCGTCGCCCTCATCCGCGCGCTCGACGCCCGTCTCGTCGACATGGAGTCCTACGCGCTGATCTGGGTCGCTCAACAGTTCGGCGTCCCCATCCGCATCCTGCGGGCCGTGTCCGACCGCGCCCAGGACGGGGCGACGGAGGTCTGGGACGAGGTCGTGGAACGCTGCAGCCACCAGCTGCGCGCGGTCGTCCGCGAGCGCTACGGGGTCTGACCCGCGGCATCCATCCGAGCCATCGCCGACGCCCTCAGGGCGTCTGCGATCCGCGGCGGGCGCGTCTCGTCAGGTCGACGACGCCGATGACGAGGGCGAGCCCCAGGAACACCCCGACGGCGATCATCCCGCTCGCGTAGGCGTCGTGGAAGACCGTGAGGGTCTCCTCGGTGTCCTGCTCCCGGTAGACCGTCGCGTAGAAGAGGGCGAGCGCGATCGCCGTCCCCACGGCGGTGCCGATGCGCTGACCGAGCTGGCCGACCGAGCCGGCGACGCCGCCGCTGGCGACCGGGATGTCCGCGAGCGTCAGCGTCTGGTTAGGCGAGATCACCAGGCCGCCGGCGAAGCCGCCGAGCACCATCACCCCCGCCATCACCCACGGCGTCCATTCCGGGGCGGTGAACACCGCGGCCAGGACCAGTCCCCCGGCCGTCGCGACCATGCCGACGATCCCCGCGACCACGAGGGGGCGCCCCAGGCGGATGACGAGGTTCCCGCCGATCCAGGAGCTCCACGCGGATGCCACGGCGAAGCCGATCGTCACCATCCCGGCGAACACCGGCTCGAGGCCGAGACCCCCCTGCAGGTACAGCGTGCCGAGGAGGAACATCGCGGGGATCGCCGAGAAGTACGCGGTCGAGATCAGCACGCCGTTGCGGTACGACGACAGCCGGAAGATCGAGAACGGCATGAGGGGCGACCCGCCGCGGTCGGCGTAGCGGCGCTCCCAGAAGACGAAGACCGCCGCGAACAGCACGGACACCACCAGCAGCCACCACCGGCGGGGGTCGTCGTCGGGTGATCCCGTCGTGAACAGGAACGGCCACATCAGCGCGATGATCGTCAGCCCGAAGAGCAGGACGCCGACCGGGTCGAGGTCGAGGCGGCGGTGGGACTTCTCCCGGGTGGCGGGGAGCAGCCAGGCGGCGAGGGCGATCACGACCGCGACGAGGGGGATGTTGATCCAGAAGATCAGGCGCCACCCGTCGGTGTCGCCGCCGAGGGCGATGAGGAGGCCGCCGAGGGTGGGGCCGAAGGCCGTCGCGATGCCGATCGTCGCCCCGAACAGCCCGAAGGCGCGGCCCCGCTCCTTGCCCTGGAACAGCTGCTGCACGAGCCCGAGGACCTGCGGCATCTGGATACCGGCGGCCACGCCCTGCAGCAGCCTCGCGGTCAGCAGGACCGCCGTGTTCGGCGCGAGGGCGCACGCGAGGCTCGTGACGAGGAACAGCGACAGTCCCACGAGGAAGAGCACCCGGCGCGACCGCAGGTCGCCGAGTCGCCCGGCGGGCACGAGCACGAGGCCGAACGTGAGGATGTAGCCCGACACGACGAGCTGCAGCTCGGTGGGACCGGCGCCCAGGGCCGCCTCGATCGAGGGCAGGGCGACGTTGACCTTGGTCAGGTCGAGGATCGTCAGGGCGGCGACGGACACGGCGACCCAGTAGGCGCGCCAGCGGTGCTTCGGCGAGAGGACGATGTCGCGGGTGGGCGGGTGGGCGCCACCGGCGGGCGCGGACTGATCAGGCATCGCTCGCGACGCTACTCCCGCGGGGGAGGCGGCCGGTCGGGGTTGCGCGGAACGGGCAAGGGGACCAGCGGGTCCGCGCTGGCGGGTCAGTCGACGTCGCGGCGCGCGAAGACGACGCGCAGCACGAAGAAGACGATGAGCGCGACGACGGCCACCGCGAGGAGACGGAAGGCGAACGCGACGAGCGAGAAGAGGATGTTGACCAGGAACCACGCGATGACGATGGCCGCGATGACGCCGAGGACGGTCCACAGGGTGCTCTTGCGCATGATGCCAGCCTACGGCGCGGATCCGAGGGCGCGGCTCACACGAGCGCGGCGGCGTCCTGCCGGATGATGCTCGGGCCCCGCGGCGTCGCGGAGACGCGCAGGTGCGCGGGGAGCTGGTCCTTCATCGCGGCGACGTGGCTGATGACGCCGACCGTGCGACCCCCCTGGCGCAGCTCGTCGAGCGTCCGCAGCGCCAGATCAAGCGTCTCGTCGTCGAGGGAGCCGAAACCTTCGTCGATGAAGAGCGTGTCCAGGCGGATGCCGCCCGCGCGCGCGGTCACGACCTCGGCGAGGCCCAGCGCGAGCGCCAGCGACGCGAGGAACGTCTCTCCCCCCGAGAGGGACTGCGGCGGTCGGCACTGCCCGGTGAAGGCGTCCATGACCTCCAGGCCGAGACCGCTCGCGGCGCCGCGCGCGGCGAGCGCATCCGTGTGCTGCAGCCGGTAGCGCCCGCCGGACATGTGCTCGAGGCGCAGGTTCGCGGCCACGACGATCTCCTCCAGCTCCGCGGCGAGCACGAACGTCTCCAGGGTCATGCGGTGGGTGTTCGGGGCGCGACCGGCGACCGTGTTCGCGAGTCGGGCGATGACGGCGTGCTCCTCCGAGAGCCGAGCGACCGCGTCGTGCCCGGCGTCGGCGCGCTGCGCCAGGTCGCGGAGGCGGGCGGCGGCGGACGCGGCCGCGGCGTGGGCCGCCGTGGTGGCACTCGCCTCGGCTCGGGCGACGGCGACGGCGTCGATCACGGGGGTCAGGTCGATCGGCTCGTCCGATTCGTCGACGAGGGCGAGCTCGAGCTCCAGCAGCCTCTGCCTCGCCGCGCGCTCCGCGCTCTCGTGGGTGCGCACGCGGGTGTCGAGCCGGCGCCGCTCCGCGGCGTCGCGCAGCGCCGCCGTCGCCTCCGACACGTCGTCGAACGGGCTGCCGGCGAGACGCGTCGTCAGGTCGTCGCCCGCCTCCGCCCGGGCACGTTCGCGCGCACGGAGGTCCGCCCCGGCGTCCGCGAGCGCCCGCAGACCGTCGCGCCGGGTCACGGCGTCGGCGCGGCGTGCCGCCACCGTGGGGAAGCCCCCGCGCGCCTCGTCGAGACCCGACCGTGCCGCCTCCGCGCGCTGGACCGCCAGCGCGAGCTCCTGCCGCTGGGCGACGAGCTCGGCGGCGAGCCGGTCGGACTCGGCCGCCGCGGCCGCATCCAGCTCGGTCAGCGACCGGTGCTCGGCGCGGACGCGGCTCTCCTCGGCGACCTCGGCCGTCGCGGCCTCGACGAGCGCGGTCGCCTCGTGGAGACGCTCCGCCAGGGCAGGAACGCTCTCCCCGCCCGCACGCGCGGCGGCGAGAGCGTGCGCGTCCCGGGCGACGCGGGCGGCGTCGGACGCCAGACGCTCGGCATCCGCCGCGGTGTCCTTCCGCCGCTCGGCCGCCGCGATCTCCGCGTCGGTGACGGGGGCGGCCTCGTGATCCGCCGGTTCCGGGTGCTCCCGCGAGCCGCAGACGGCGCAGGGCTCGCCGGGCACGAGGTCGCGTGCCAGCTCGCCGGCGGCGCCCGCGAGGCGACGGCGCAGGAGCGCCGCCCACGCCAGGACGGCCTGCTGCAGCTCGTCGGCGCGGACGAGCGCCGTGAGCTCCGCCTGGTTGCGGTCGGCCGCGAGCCGTTCCGCCTCGCGTGCCGCCGCCAGACGCGCGGAGAGCTGCTGCGCCGCGGCGCGCGCGGCCTCCTCGCGGGCACCGGCCCCCGCGAGGGTCTCCAGGCGCGTCTCGAGCTGCCTCATCATCGCCGGAACGGCCGCACGTCGCTCGGCCAGGGCGGCGAGGGCTCCGTCCGCCTCCGCGACGGCCCGCTCGCCTGCACGGACGTCGGCCTCGGCCGCCGACGCGGACGCCTCGAGCCCGAGGGACTCGTCGCAGCGCGCGACCGTCGCCGTCAAGGCGTCGATCCGCGCACCGAGCTCCTCGCCCGGGATCGCGTCGTCGGCGTCGGCCGCTTCCTCCGCCGGGCCCGTGGCGCGCCCGGACGCCTCGGCGACCGGGAGCTCACCGAGCGCCCGGGCGTCGGCGGCGGCCCGCTGCAACGCGGCGCGTGCCGCCGCCTCGTCCCGGCGGGCGCGCTCGACGGCCTCCAGCGACGCGCGGAGGGCCTCCGCGGCGTTCGCCGCCTCCAGCTCGACGCGCTGACGGACGATCGCCGGCGTCTCCGCATCGAGAGCAGCGAGCGTGGACCGTGCCCGCACCCGCTCGACCTGGCGTTCGCGGAGCGCCCGCGCCTCCCGCTCACGATCGAGCGCGCGGTCCAGAAGTCGCCCGGCGTCGTCGCGCTCGCGTTCCAGCGTCTCGACGCGGTAGTCGGCGCGTTCGACCCCGCGCACCACCTGCGCCAGTCGCTCCACGACGGACGGGGCCGTGGCACCGTCGCCGACCGCCGGTCCGTCCGCCGCGCGCGACTCCTCGTCCGGCGTCAGCTCGTCCGCGAGCCGCTGAGCCTCGTCGAGCAGCGTGGAGACCTCGCCGCCCTCCGCGGCGAGCGCCTCGCCCGCGGCCTTGCGGCGGTCGTCGAGGGCGCGTTCGTACTGCTCGAACGTCCGCGTGCCGAAGAGGGTGCGGAGCAGGCCCTGGCGCTCGTCGTTCTTGGCCAGGAGGAACCGGGCGAAGCGGTTCTGCGCGAGCAGGATGACCTGAAGGAACTGCTGCTGGGTCAGCCCCAGGATCTCGTCCAGGTGCGCGGCGACGTCGACGGGACGCGCCGCCACGCCGCTCCAGCCGTCCTCCCCGAGGACCTCGAGGCCCGCGCGGTGGGCCTCCTTCGTCATGCCGCCCCCGCGCCGCTTGGGGCGCTCGTACTCCGGTGAGCGTGTGACCCGCCACCGTCGCCCCTCGGCGGTGAACTCCACGGCCACCCGCGTGGGGTCGTCCGGCCCGCAATGGTCGCTGCGCACCCGCCGGTCCGCGCCGTCGTACCGCGGCACCCCGCCGTACAGCGCGAAGCAGATGCCGTCGAGGACGCTCGACTTGCCCGCTCCGGTCCGGCCGGTGATGAGGAAGATCCCGTCGTCGGCGAACGCGTCGAGATCGACGACCTGCTTCTCCAGGAACGGCCCGAAGCCCTCGAGTTCGAGGCGGTGCAGCTTCATGCGCGCGCCTCCGCCGCGGTGCGGGCGTCGAGCACCTCGCGCAGCAGGTCCCTCTCGGCGTCGGACGCACCCTCTCCTTCGCGGACGTGGCCCAGGAACGCGTCGATGAGCTCGACCTCGTCGCGGGCGGCGCGCACGCGTCGCGCGTACCCGATCCCGTCGTCCTCGCGCGTGACGGCGGGGGTGTGCGCGACGGTGGCGCACCACGGGAACCGCGTCTGGAGACGACGCATGGGATCGGTCTGCGGCGTCGCGTCCGTGTACTCGGCCCGGACCCAGTGCTCGACGTGCTCGTCGTGCCGGGCGTCGGCGAGCAGGTCGTCGAGGGCGCCGCGGAGGGTGACCAGCGGACGCGGAACGGGCAGCTCGAGCCATTCCACCGCCCCCAGCCCGTCGGCGTCGAGGTCGACGAGCCACGACCCGCGCGGCTTGCCGGCCTCGCCGAAGCTGTAATGCAGCGGCGCACCGGCATAGCGGACGTGGTCGGCGAGGCGCTGACGCCCGTGGATGTGCCCCAGGGCGACGTAGTCCAGGCCGTCGAACGTCGACAGCGGGACGACGTCGAGGCCGCCCTGACGGATCTCGCGCTCGACGCCCGGCGTCGCGTCGACCCCCGCCGCGAAGCAGTGCGCCGCGACGACGGCCCGACCCCCGCGGCGCGCGTGATCGGCGCGGACGAGCTCCATCGCGTGCCGCATCGTCTGCGCCTGCGTCCGCAGCTCGGCATCGGGCCAGACGTTCCGCACGATGGCGGGCTCGAGGTACGGGATGCCGTACAGGTGGACCGGCCCGTGAGCGTCGTCGAGCGTGACGGGCGTGCCCACGGAGGCGGGATCGGTCAGGACGGAGATCCCGTCGCGCAGCAGCCCCGACTGGAAGCCGAGGCGGGCGGCCGAGTCGTGGTTGCCGCTCGTGACGAGGACGCGGGCGCCCGCGTCCGTCAGCGCGGCCAGGGTGCGCGACAGCAGCGGATAACAGGCCGCCGACGGGGCCGCCGAGTCGAAGACGTCGCCGGCGACCACGACGAGGTCGACTGCGTGCGTCCGCACCTGCGCGACCAGCGCCTGCAGGACCCCGTCCAGCGCGTCGAGCGTGGAATGGCCGTGGAACGACCGCCCGATGTGCCAGTCCGACGTGTGGAGGATCCGCATGCAGAACACGGTACGTCGCCCCTCCGACATCGACGCGAGGGCACGCGCGGGTCCGGGACGCCGACGCCGTGGCATCCCCTCCCCCCAATCCCGCGGGACGCCGCGACGGCGCCCGGGACGCCCGGATAAGGTGTCGGGATGCTGCCCGAGGTCTCCGTCGTCTACCTGCTCCGCGGCGGCGCCCAGGGCGAGGTCCTGCTGGGCGAGAAGCTGACCGGTCTCGGGGCGGGCCGCCTCGTGGGACCCGGCGGCAAGCTCGAGCCCGGCGAGACCCCCGCGGATGCCGCGGTGCGCGAGGTCCGCGAGGAGATCGGCGTCGCGGTGGCCCCGGCCGATCTCCGCCCGGTCGGCGCCCTGGACTACCACTTCCCGCATCGGCCCGCGTGGTCGCAGCGGTCGCACGTGTTCGTCGCCGACCGCTGGCGGGGACGGCCGGTCGAGAGCGTCGAACTGCGCCCGGCGTGGTTCGCGCTCGACGCCGTCCCCTACAACCGGATGTGGGACGACGCACGACGGTGGCTCCCCGCCGTCCTGCGGGGAGCCACCGTCGATGCGTCCTGCGTCTTCGCCGCGGACCTGGCGACCGTCTCCCGGTGGGAGCCGCGCCCGGCCTGATCAGCCGTTGGCGACCTCGGCGGCCAGTGCCGCGATGCGGTCGTCGCCGAGGTCGAGGCCGATGTCGCTGAAGCGCTGGCGCAGCACCTCCGCGATGCGGTCCTCCGACTTGTCGCCCACGTCGGCGCGGGTCTGGACGACGACGCCGGCGATCCGCGCCTCGTCGTCGGTGTCGTGCGTGTCCATCATCGGGCCGGACTGCTCGCCGGGACGCGGCGGCGCGACCTGGGTGTCGGGCTCCGCGGGCATCTTGCGGTCATCGTGGACCGCGCCGCCGACGGAATCGGCCGCGCCGGCACCGCCGTCGGGCTGCTCCGCGGGCTGGGGGGCGCGTGTGGCGTCGGACATCGTCATTCCTCCGTGCTCAGGTCGGGATCGATGCCCTGGCTCGCGGCATCGCCTTCGATCGGGTCCGAGGGCGCCGCGTCGTTCAGACGCGGCGAGCCCTTGGCGTTCTCGTTCTGCTCTCGCGTCTCACCGTCCGCGGTGGCGCCGCTCTCCCACCCTCCGGGCGGGTCGGCGTCGATGACACCTTCGGGCAGATCACGGTCGTCGCTCATGGCATCCCCTTTCGACGTCTCCAGCATCGTCGCCGCGGGGGTGCGCCTGAGAGGGGTTGACGCCTCGGACGGCCGGTGACTAGGCCCGCGCCGGGCCGCGACCATGGGGCGGGGCTCCCGGGCCGTGACCGTCAGACGGCGGGCCGTCGGTGCAAGAGACCGGCGCGCTCCGGGTGCGCCTCGAACCACTCGCCGACGTACCAGCACACGGGGAGGATCTCGCGATCCCCCGCCTCGGCGATGGCGTCCACCGCCCGCTCCGTGACGACGGCGGCGTAGCCGTGACCGCGGAACGTCGGGACCGTGAACGCGCGGGTCAGCGCGATGGTGCGGCCGTCGTCGCGGTAGTCCAGCACCGACACGAGGTCGTCGCCGCGGTGCAGCGTGAAGCGGGAGGCGTCCTTCTGGTCGGCGAAACGCAGATCGGTCATGCCGTCAGGCTACGCCGGATGGATGCCACGGGCTCCGAGCAGGCATTCTGCGCACTCCCCCGCCTCTCGCGCCCCGGTGGGCCGTGCACTCTGCGCACTGCCGGCCCCGGCAGGTGACTTGACGTTCTCGGACTCGGTACGACATAATCGGCCGCATGACTGTCAACGCGCTCTCTCTGTCCGCCGTGGAGGCGAACGGGACTGCCGGCATGATGATGCCCGGCCGCGTTGCCATGTGTTGTCGAATGTGCCGCTGACACAGCGACCCTCGTCCGACCGCTCGTGCTTCTGAACGCCGAGCCGTCCCCCGGCAGCAGGACTTCCGCGTCGATCACGCGTCCCCTGCGTCGAACCCCCGGCCTCCGGCCCTTCTCCTCCCGTCGAACCCGCTTCGCGACCGACGCCCGGGTTCCACCCCCAAGGACTGCATCATCATGTCGACCTCCGC
>VGAV01000079.1 GCA_016870695.1 Actinomycetota bacterium
CGCAGATGTACGCGCGAGGCCCCCCGCGGCGTACATCTGCGACAAGTCAGCGTCTTCCAATGGGGCATCCTCGGAGCGCTGACTTGGCGCAGATGTACGCGCAGGAGCCCCCGCGGCGTGCATTTGCGACAAGTCACGGCTTTCCCGCGGGGCAGCGGCGGCGGCGGGGCGGGTGAGGGCGGCGGCGACGCGGGAGGCGTGGGGCCGGCCGCGCCTCTCCGCGAGCCACGCGCTCGTGCGGGCGAGGGCGCCCACGTCGAGTCCGGTGCGGATGCCGAGGCCCTCGAGCATCCACACGAGGTCCTCGGTCGCGAGGTTGCCGGTGGCGCCCGGGGCGTAGGGGCAGCGGCCGAGCCCGCCGACGGACGCGTCGAACTCCGTCACCCCGGCGCGGAGTCCGGCGAGCACGTTCGCGAGGGCCTGGCCGTACGTGTCGTGCAGGTGGAGGGCGAGCGCCGCGCGGGGCACGCCGGCGGCGACCGCGTCGATGACGGCATCCACGTGCCCGGCGGTCGCGACGCCGATGGTGTCGCCGAGGGCCACCGTTCGGCATCCCGCGTCGTGCAGCGCCGCGGCGGCCGCGCGGACCGCGGCGATGTCGACGTCGCCCTCCCACGGGTCGCCGAAGGCCATGGAGACGTAGCCGCGCACGGCCAGCCCCGCCGCGACGGCCTCCGTGGCCACCGCACGGGCGCGCTCGATCGCCCCGTCCCGGTCGGTGTTGAGGTTGGCCCGGGCGAACGACTCGGTCGCGCTGACGACCACCGACACCTCGCGGAACCCCGCGCCGACCGCGTCGTCGAGTCCGCGGCGGTTGGGGACGAGGGCGACGGCGCGAGCGCCGGGAGGGGGAGCGAGGGATGCCGCCACGCTCGACGCGTCCGCCAGCTGCGGCACCCACGACGGGGGCACGAAGCTCGTGACCTCCAGCGCGCGGACCCCGGCGGCGTACAGCCGGGCGCACAGCTGCGCCTTGACGGCCGTGGGGACGACGTCGGTCTCGGCCTGGAGGCCGTCGCGCGGACCGACCTCGAAGACGGTGACCTCGGCCGGCATCCCTTCCCTCGGGACGACCACGGGGCGGGACCGCGGCGCGGGAGCGCTCACTGCGGCACCCGGGCGGCGCGGACCTCGGCGAGAACGTCGCGGGCGTGCTCCACGCGGATGCGGCCGTCCGCGACGATGCGCGCCGCGACCTCGCCGATCTCGTCGACGGCGGCGCCCGCGCTGGCCGCGATCGTGCGGGCGTGCAGGGTCATGTGCCCGCGCTGGATGCCCTCGGCGGCGAGCGCCCGGCACGCCGCGAGGTTCTGGGCGAGGCCGACGGCGGCGACCGTCGCGGCGAGCTCCCGCGCGGTGGTCACGCCGAGCAGGCGGACCGCGGCCTGCGCGGCCGGGTGCGCCCGTGTCGCGCCGCCGACGAGACCGACCGCGAGGGGCACCTCGATGGTGCCGACGATGTCGCCGGCGGCATCCCTCTCGAACCGGGAGAGCGAACGGTAGAGCCCGGAGCGGGCGGCGTGGGAGTGGCAGCCGGCCTCGACGGCGCGCGTGTCGTTGCCGGTGGCGAGCACGACGGCGGTGATGCCGTTCATGATGCCCTTGTTGTGGGTCGCCGCGCGGTACGGGTCCGCCTCGGCGAAGGCGCTGGCCGCCTCGATGTCGGCGGCGACCTGCGCGCCGCCGAGGAGGTCCGCGGGGAAGACCGCCCGCGCGCGGGTCAGGCGCAGGTCGGCCTTGTTCGTGAGGATCCGCAGCAGCGTGCGGGCCCGGGCGATCTCGGCGACGCGCGGGGCGATCGCCTCCGCCATGGTGTTGACCGCGTTGGCGCCCATGGCATCCCGGACGTCGACGTGCAGGTGCAGGACGACCTGGGTGCCGGTCCGCGTGGCGAGCGTGTGGACGGAGACGTCCCGCGCCCCGCCGCCGAACGAGACAAGCACCGGGTCCTGGGCGTCGGCGAGGGCAAGCAGTTCGTCGCGCGCCTCGAGGAGACGCAGGCGCGTCCCCTCGGGGTCGACGGCATCCAGGATCTGGATCTGCGCCATCATCACGTCGCCGGTGGACGAGGTCGAGAATCCTCCCGTCGCGCGGGCGATCCGCGCCGCGTTGGAGGCCGCGGCGACGACGGACGGCTCCTCGGTCGCCATGGGCACGATGCGGTCCACGCCGTCGACGGTGAAGTTGGTGGCCGCCCCGACGGGCACGCCGATCATGCCGATGACGTTCTCGACCATGTGGTCGGCCCGGGCGACGGTGAGACCGTCCTCGGGGTCGAGCGCGGCGAGGGCGTCGGGGTCGACTCCGGCGGCGTCGGCGACGAGGCGGCGCCGATCTTGCGGGGCGTGGTCGCGGAGTCCGGGCAGGCGGCTGGTGGTCGACACGGGGGCTCCTCCTCGAGCGGGGCGCCGCGCGCGTCGCGGCCCCGGTTCGAGGCTAGGAAGGGCGTGAGCGGACGGACACGGACGCAGAGCACACCGGATGCCGCCCGCGATGTGCCGGTCACCCATCGCGCTGCCCCGCGAGCCGGTCCCGCAGCTCATCGAGGCGCACCGCCGTGGACAGCCGGAAGAAGCGCTCGTCCTCCCGCCAGCCGTCCTCCAGCAGACGGTCCAGCTTCTCGAGCCGCTGCAGGATCGTGTTGGTGTGGAAGGTGAGCGCGCGGGCCGTGCGCGTGGGGCTGGCGCCGTTCCGCACGAACGCGCGCAGCGTCGTCAGGAGGTCGCTGCCGCGCTCCGCGTCGTGGCCGCGGACCGCGCCGAGGGCTCCGTCGAGGAACGCGGAGAGTGCCCGCCGGTCCGATGTCAGCGTGGCCGCGTAAGGCGCCAGGTCGTCGGCGGGCACGAGCGTGTCGGTCAGATCCAGCGCGCGGGCCAGGCCCGCGGCCGCACGGACGTCCGCGGTCGCCCGGACGGGGTCGCGGTCGGCGCCGCCGGTGGTCACGGCCAGCACCGGGACGTCGAGGGCGGCGCGGACACGACGGCGCACGGCCGCGTCCGACGGCGCGTCGTGGAGGGCGAGCACGAGGCCGTCGAGCTCGGCGACCAGCGCCCCCTCCCCCAGCTCGCGGGCGATCACGCGCGCGGCCTCCGCCCGTCCGAGGCGATCGACGTCGAACGCGGTGGCCGCGCGCAGACGGCCGAGGTCGACACCGGACCTCCGCAGGGCGTCGGCGACGTCGGCGCGCCGCGCCGGGGCCGCGGTCATGAGCTCGACGAGCAGGTCCGCCCGCCGGCGGTGATCCGCGGCGGCCACCGCCTCCTCCGACAGCGCCAGCAGGGCCGTCACCTGACCGGCACGCTCGACGGTGCGCAGATCCACGTCGTCGAGCTCGCGTGCGGACGCCCCCACGACGATGGCGCCGAACGAGCGCGGACCGGCCGCGACGGCGCTGACGAGGGCGGCATCCGGGGTCCGCACCGCCCGCCCGTCGGCCCTGCTTCGCACGACGGCCGCCCGCACGGCGGGGGCGGCGGTGTCGGGCGGCCGGTCGCCCTCGCTCGCACGGACGGCGCCGTCGGCGTCGACGATGACGACCGGGGCCTCGAGCCCCGCCGCGAGCGTCCGCGCCACCGGGGCCAGACCGCCGCCGGCCAGAACGGCGTCCACGAGCTCGCGGTGGACGCGATTGGCCCGGTCGCGGGCGGCGACGTGCGCGGTCAGCGCGGCCGCCGCGGCGCGGGCGCGCTCCGCCTGGAGCTCGGCGTCGGCGAGGGCCGCGGCGGTCTGCAGCACGACCGACGCGTGGTCGGCCAGCGCCGCGAGGAGCGCGATGTCGTCGGGGGTGAAGGTGCGCTCGCGGCGCATCGCCACGAACAGCACGCCCAGCACGCGGACCTCCGAGAGCAGGGGCACGCCGAGCATCGACACGATCCCCTCGGCGGCCACCGCGTCGTCGATGCCGGACGTGTGCCGGTCCGCCGCGACACTGTCGTACCGGCGCACCGCGCGGGGCAGACGGGACTCGGCGATGGCGCTGACGAGACCGCGCCCGCGGGGCACGACGAGGTCGCGGAGCGCCCCGGAGACGACCCCGCGGGTCTGACGCACCCGCAGCGTGCCGTCGCCGTCGTCGAACTCCGACAGATACGCCACGTCGGCCGCGAGGAGTTCCTGCGCGCGCTCGACCAGCCGCTCCAGCACGGCGTCGGCGTCGCGGACGGCGGCCAGCTCGCGGGCGCTGGCGAAGAGGGCCGCCAGCTCCCCGGCGCGCCGGCGGAGCGCGGCGGTGTCGTCGGGCCGGCGGAGCGCGGCGGTGTCGTCGGGCCGGCGGAGCGCGGCAGTGTCATCCCCGTCAGCGGGCGGCGGGGACACGGCCGAGCTCACGTCCGCGCGACGGCGCCGGCCACGACGGCGGCGCCGCACACCGCGGCCATGAGGACCGCGACGGTCGTGTCGTCCACGGCATCCCTCCCCCGCCCGTGCCGGCGGCTCACCCGTCCGCCATCCGGACGCCGAGGACGGGCACGGCGTCGAGGAGGTCCCACGTGTACTGCGCCGCAGGGGCGTCGAGCAGCTGCTCCGTCGGTCCGGACTCGACGATGCGGCCGTGGCGCATCACCGCGATCTCGTCGCTGACGTAGCGGACGACGGCGAGGTTGTGCGAGATGAAGAGCATCGACAGGCCCAGCCGCTCCTGCAGCTCCCGCAGCAGGTTGAGGACCGCGCCCTGCACCGACACGTCCAGCGCGCTCGTCACCTCGTCGGCGATGAGGACGGACGGCTCCCCCGCCAGCGCCCGGGCGATCGTGATGCGCTGCCGCTGGCCGCCGGAGAACGCCGCGGGCAGCTCCCCCGCCCGGTCGGGATCGAGGTGGACGAGGTCGAGCAGCTCCCGCACCCGCGCGACGCGGGCGTCCCGCGACCAGGACCGGCCCGTGGCCCGCAGCGCCTCCGCGATGGAGTCGCCGATGCTCATCCGCGGGTCCAGCGCCGAGAACGGGTCCTGGAACACCAGCTGCAGGCTCCGGCGGGCGCCGCGCGCCGCCGCGCCGCGCCCCGAGGCGGGGATCCCGCCGACGCGGATCTCGCCGCCGGCGAGCGGGACGAGACCCACCGCGGCGGCCGCGATGGTGCTCTTGCCGGAACCGGACTCGCCGACCAGGCCGAGGGTCCGTCCCGCCGGCACCGCGAGCGAGACGTCGTCGACGACGGTGGTCCGGCCGTAGCGGACGGACAGGCGGTCGATCTCGAGGGCGTTCACACCCCCACCTCCTCGGCGAGCGCGGACGCGGCCAGCTCCGGCGGGATGACCGGAAGCGGTCGGGTGCGGTCGGACGTCATGTCGGGCAGGCACGCCACGAGCGCCCGCGAGTAGGGGTGCGTCGCGTCCTCGCGGATCCGCTGGGCGTCGAGCTCCTCCACGACGACCCCGTCCTTCATCACGAGGACGCGGTCGCAGAATGCCGACACGAGCGCGATGTCGTGCGAGATGAAGACGATCGCCGCGCCCGTCTCGCGCTGAGCGGTGCGCAGGACCCCCATCACCTGACGCTGCACCGTCACGTCCAGGGCGGTGGTCGGCTCGTCCGCGATGATCAGCTGCGGGCGGCCGGTGAGGGCCTGCCCGATCATGGCGCGCTGGCGCATGCCGCCGCTGAACTGGTGCGGGTACTGCGAGAGCCGGCGGCGCGCGTCCGGGATCCCGACGGACTCCAGGGCCAGGGCGGCGTGCTCGCGCGCCTCCGCCCGCGACAGGCGTAGATGCACCTCGGGCACCTCGGTCAGCTGTCGGCCGATCGTGAGGGCGGGGTTGAGCGAGGTCAGCGGGTCCTGGAAGACCATTCCGAGCTCGACGCCCAGGACGGAGCGGTCGGCGGCCGTGAGGGGCCGCGTCATGTCGATGCCGTGGAAGGTGTGCGCCGTGGTCGTGATGCGGGCGTCGGTGCCGAGCAGCCCGGCGAGCGCCATGGCGGTGAGCGACTTTCCCGACCCCGACTCGCCCACGATGCCGACGACCTCGCCGGGGGCGATGCGCACGCTGACGCCGCGGACGCGCTCGACCTCGCCGCCGTCCGCGGTGCCGAACGCGACGCGCAGGTCGGCGACCTCCGCGATCGGCGCGTCCGCGGCCATCGGGGCGCGGGGCGCCGGGGCCGCCGCCGGCCGGAGGGGGGCGACGGCGCCCACGGCCCGGCGCCCCACGGCCCGGAGTCCGTTCCCGCCGCCGGCGAGCGCCTCGCTGACGAAGGTGAAGACCAGGCCGGCGAGGACGACGGCGATCCCGGGGCCGATCGCCGCGAGCGGGTTGACGTAGATGCGGGTGATGCCGTCCTGCAGCAGCCGGCCCCAGTCGTACTCGGGCGCCTGCACGCCGAGACCGAGGAACGAGAGCCCGGCGAACGACAGCAGGGTCACGCTCGCGGTGGCGGCGGCGTTGACGAAGAGCGGGTTGGCGATGTTGGGCAGGATGTGCCGGACCAGGATGCCGAACGGCCCGACGCCCACGACGCGGGCGGCGCGGACGTAGTCGCGGCCGGACACGGAGGAGGCGAGGTTGTAGACGAGACGGGCCATGAAGGGGATGCCGGAGATCCCGATCGCGAACATGGCGCTCATCGCGCTGGCGCCCCAGATGACGGTGAAGAACAGCACCATGAGCAGCCACGGGAAGGCGAGGAGGATGTCGAGCAGGCCGGTCGCGAGACGCCGGACGTGCCGGGGCAGGATGACCGCGACGAGACCGTACGCGATGCCGCCGACGGTGGAGACGAGGGTGGCCCCGAGGGTCAGCAGCAGCGAGACGCGGGCGGCGACGAGGACGCGGGCGAAGATGTCG
The DNA here is from genome assembly GCA_016870695.1 of Actinomycetota bacterium. Lineage (GTDB taxonomy): Bacteria > Actinomycetota > Actinomycetes > Actinomycetales > Microbacteriaceae > Microbacterium. The sequence goes on from VGAV01000079.1 coordinate 6,779, forward strand.
CGACCGAGGTCGTCGGTGCCGAACGGGTGCGCTGCGCTGGGCGCGAGCAGCCGCTCGGGGACGTTCGACGTCTCGGCCGCGCCGACGAAGAGCACCGGTCCGAGCAGGGCGACGAGGAGGAACAGCGCGGTGCCCGCGAGCGCGGCGATGCCGGCGGGCGAGAGCAGACGGGAGCGCAGGGTCATGGCTCAGCCCTCCGTGATCGAGGACCGCGGGTCGACGGTCACGAGGATGAGGTCGACGATGAGGTTCACGCCGAGGATGATGAGCGCGTAGACGACGACGAGCCCCTGGACGATGGGGTAGTCCTTGGCGCCGACGGCCGGCACCATCACCCCGCCCATCCCGGGGATGGCGAACACCGTCTCGATGAGCACGGTTCCCGCGACCATGCCGCTGAGCAGCAGGCCGCTGACGGTCAGCGAGGCCGTGATGATGTTGGGCAGCGCGTGCCGCAGGTAGATGAGACGCCCGGGCAGGCGCTTCGCGCGGGCGGTCGTCATGTACGTGGCCCCGAGGACCCCCGACATCTCGACCTGCACGATGCGGGCCAGGTAGGCCATGGGGCCGAGCGCCAAGGCGAGCACGGGGAGGACGGCATCCCTCGGGTCCCCCCACCCGGCCGCGGGCAGCCACTGCAGCTGCACGGCGAAGAGGGCGATGAGACCCACCGCGAGGAGGAAGCCGGGCACGGCGATGAGCATGCCGAGGATGCCGGAGATCGCGGCGTCCGCGACGCGGCGTCCGGGGCGCTGCAGCGCGACGGCGGCGCCGATCCCGAGCGGGACCGCGGCGAGGAGGGCGACGAGGAAGCTGACGACGCCGAGCGTCACCGTGGCCGGGAAGCGCTGGGCGATCGTCTCGGACACCGGGCGGCCGGTGCGGATCGAGTCGCCGAAGTCGCCGCGCAGCAGGCCGGCGATGTAGTCGAAGAACTGGACGGGCAGGGGCTGGTCCAGCCCCAGCTCGGCCCGCGTGGCGGCGACGAGCTCGGGCGAGGCCTGGATGCCGAGCGCCGCCCGCACCGGGTCGCCCGGCACGAGGTGGATGAGGAAGAAGGATGCCACGACCACCACGGCCAGCGAGACGAGCAGGCGCCCGAGCCGGCGGAGGAGGAACGCGGTCCGGGGCGACAGGGACGGGCCGCGGCCGCGCCCCTCCGCCCGCACCGCGAGGGCTGCGGTCGGAGCACCGGCCAGGTCGGCGGTGGCGGGCGGAGGGGTCGCGGTCATGTCAGCCCAGCATCCGGATCGAGGTGGGGTTGAGGAAGTTCGGCTGCTCGAACACGGCGCCGGACTGGTAGTTCGGCAGGATGTTGTCGATCACCGGGAACGTGTCGAAGCGGTCGATGAGCTCCCGCTCGGCCTGCTGCCACAGCCCGCACGCCTCGTCGGGCGCGGCGGTCTTGGCCTCGGCGGCGAGGGCGTTGTACTCGGGGTTGTCGACGAACATGAAGTTCAGGCCGCCCTGGTCGGGGGTGGCGCCGCCGAAGAACAGGTCGAGCACGACCGGGCTGCCCGGGGCGATCTGCACCCAGCCGGTGTCCCAGTCGAAGCTCGTGTAGAGCTGATCCGACCACGCTGCGGCGTCGTTCGCCGACAGCTCCGTCACGACGCCGAGCGCGTCCCAGGTTTCCTTGACGAGCTCGGCCGCGGGGGCGTGCGAGGCGGTCGGGGCGTCGTAGATGAACTTCACCTCGAGCGGCCGGCCGTCCTTCTCGCGGATGCCGTCGGAGTTCAGGGTCCACCCGGCCTCGTCCAGCAGCTCGGCGGCGCGGTCGACGTCGGTGTCCGGGAGGGTC
>VGAV01000080.1 GCA_016870695.1 Actinomycetota bacterium
GCCGCGCTGCTGCCGCCGATCACCCGCCTCGAGAAGGTCACGCAAGCGCTGTTCGACGACCCCGAGATGCGGCTGAAGTTCAACCCGAAGGGGCGTATGCGCGGCGACACCGCTGCGCAGACGGCGGCCTACGCGGCCGGACGCCAGTGGGGCTACCTCTCCGCCAACGACATCCGCGCCGACGAGGACGAGTCGCCCATCGACGGCGGCGACGTCTACCTCGAGCCGGTCAACATGATCCCGGCGGGGTCGGCTCCCGTCCAGCGAGCCGACGGCGGAACCATCGACGTGCCCCAGCTCAGCCCCGCCGCGTTCCGTGCGATCGGGCCGGTGCGCCGAGCCGCCGCGAACGACGCGCCCGCATGGGTCACCCGCATCGACACGGTGCTCGCTGAGTACGTCCGCGACCTCCGCGACCAGCTCACCGAGATCCCCACCGACGATGACCGCACCGTCTGGGACGAGCTGCTGACCGAGGCGCTCACCCCGTCCCTGGCAGGCGTGGTCACCGAGTTCGGCACACGCCAAGCCGAGACCCGCGGCGAGGTGTTCCTCGCCGACGCGGCAGCGAACTGGGTCGCCGCCGTCGCGGCGAGCGAGGCACGCGCGTTCAACTCGCGCGCGTTCTTCGCCATGAGCGGAGCGGATGCCGACGAACGGCCGTCGCTGGCCCGGGCGTTCGACGACGTGCTCGCCTCCACGGCCACCGCGGCCGAACTCATCGTCAACCGGTCGGGTTCGTTCGGACGGTTCGAGGGAGCCGCCCAGACCGGCGCCCGCGAGAAGCGATGGAACGCCGCCACCGACGCGGCGTGCGATCACGCGTCGATGCACGGAGAGACCGTCGCCATCGACCAGCCGTTCTCCAACGGCGCCATGTGGCCCGGCGACCGCGCGGCCGGCGCCACCGAAGCCGCCGCCTGTAGCTGCGGCCTGGAATTCGACTACTAGGAGCCGACATGCCCGACCCGCAGATGCGCACGTACGAACGTCGCGTGTTCCCGCTCACCGACATCCAGATCCGCGCCGCCGACGACGCCGAGCGTCGCCTGCACTTCACCGGCCGCGCCGTGGTGTACGACCAGCTCTCCGCCGACCTCGGCGACTGGCAGGAAGTCATCCGGCCCGGGGCGGCCACGCGCACGCTCGCCTCTGACCCCGACGTCCGCTTCCTCATCAACCACGACGCGAACCGCCTGCTGGCCCGCACCCGCGCCGGCACGCTCCGCCTCTCTGAGGACGAGGCCGGCGTGCTCGTCGACGCCGACATGGCCGACGTCAGCTACGCCCGCGACGCCGCCGTCTCGCTCGAGCGCGGCGACATGACCCAGATGTCGTTCGGCTTCTGGGTCGTCTCGGGCGGATGGGCCGGCGGCTCGCTGTACGAGGTGCGTGAGTTCGACTTCGACGGCGGCGACGTCTCCGTCGTGACCTACCCGGCGTACCCGCAGACCTCCGCCGAGCTCCGCTCGCTCGCCGAGCGGCACGTCGCCGCCGAGAGCGGCTACCCGCTGCAGCGCGCGAAGGACCGACTGCGCCTGCTCGAGCTGCAGCATTCCCTCTGACCTCACCCCACGTGCCCGTCCACACGGTGCGGGACACCACCAACACACGAAAGGAGCGTGGGAATGCCCACCTCTGTTCAGCTCCGCCAGGAGCGTGCTCGCACCGTCGAGGCGATGCGATCGATCACCGAGGCCGCCGAGGCCGAGAACCGCAACCTCAACGCGGACGAGCGCACCAGCTACGACCGCGGCGAGACCGAGTTCCGTGACCTCACCGAGCGCATCGAGCGCCAGGAGGCCCAGGAGCAGCGCGCCGCGGCCGCCGCTCAGGAAGTCCGCGGCACCGGCGCGGGCGAGCCGTCCGGCGGCGGCGCCGGGGGAGCGGGCGGCTCCGAGCAGCGCTCGGCCTTCCTCCGCTTCATCCGCGGCCGCGGCCTGGCCCCCGAGCAGCGCGCGCTCGTCGAGAACGCCGCGGGCGAGATCATCGTCCCCGAAGACCTCGAGACCGAGATCATCCGCGCGGTGCCCCGCCTGAGCGTCATGCGCGGCATCTCCGGCCAGCGCACCGTCACCACCAACCGCGTGCGCCGTCGCTCGCTCGACGAGGTGTCCGTCGGCTGGGGCAAGCTCGAGACGAACCAGCAGGATCTCGTCGACTCGATGCCGGACACCCCGACCCAGGAGTGGACGTACATCGAGGATCTCTACGGCCTGGCCAAGATCGGCGAGGACGAGCTCGACGACTCCGACGTCAACCTCGAGGCGTTCGTCCGCGACAGCTTCGCGCGCGCCGCCGCCGAGGCCGAGGACGTCGCGTTCACCCTCGGCGCCGGCCACACCGTGAACAAGCCGGTCGGCGTGTTCTCCACCGCTGGCGGCGTGCCCGTCGTCACCTCCGGTGCCACCGACTACTCGGGCAGCACCGGGGCCAACGCGCGGAATCAGATCCTCGACGACCTCAAGGGCCTGATCTACGCCACCCCCGCCCAGTACCGCACCAACGGGTCGTTCCTGCTGCCGTCGACGACGGAGCTGTTCATCTCCACCCTCAAGGACGGCAACGGCCAGTACCTCTGGCAGTCGTCGATCCAGGCGGGCCGGCCGAACACCTTCCTCGGCTACGCCCTGCACAACCAGGACAGCATCGACGGCATCGCCGCGAACAAGTCGCTCGCCGCGTTCGGTGACTTCGCCCGCGGCTACCGCGTGTACGACCGCCTCGGCATCACCGTGCAGCGCCTCAACGAGCTGTACGCCGAGGACGGCCTCGTCGGCTTCAAGTTCCGCAAGCGCGTCGGCGGCGACGTCGTCCGCCCGGACGCTCTCCGCGTGCTGAAGACCAAGGCCGCCTGACCCAGGCGCACCATCTGGACGACGGCCGACACCACACCCGGTGTCGGCCGTCGTCCCGTGAGGAGACACAGTGCCCACCATCGTTATGGGCGAGCCGGACGTCATGTTCAGCGGCGCCGAGATCCAGAAGATCACCAACCGGGAGATGCCCGACGCGGCCGCCGAGTCCCTCGCTCTGCTCGCAACGCAGGCCGTCCGCGATTACTGCGGCTGGCGTGTGGCGAAACGCACCCTCGAGACCATCAAGCTCTCGCCCAAGCGCGGCCGCCGCACGTTCTTCCTCCCCACCCTGCACCTGCACGCCGTCACCGCCGTGACGATCGGCGGCGTCGCCGTCGCGGTCGACGACATCGACTGGGACCAGGACGGCACCCTCGAGGTGCACGGCCGCTACCACTGGCCCGACCGTCGCCGCGCCGTCGAGATCACCATCGACCACGGCCACGAGCACACCCCCGGCGGGATCGCGCAGGCCATCGCCGCCGCCGTCGCGCGAGGCGCGCTCGTCCCCGCCGGCGGCATCGCCTCCGAGACCGCAATCGGACAGTCCTACGTCTACTCCCGCATGAGCGCAGGCGGCCTCGTCGCTGGCGCGATGTTCGTGCGCGACGAGCTGGACCGCCTCGAGCCCTACCGCATCCCGGTCAGCCGATGAACCGGCTCCCGCCGCATTTCCTGCCGCACACCGTCCGCGTCGCCGCCTACAGCGCCGGAGCGGGCCTCGGCGGCACCCACGGCACGCCGGGCGACGTCGCCGCGTTCGTAAACGACGAGCATGCCGTCATCACCGGCGCCGACGGCAAGGAAGCCGTATCGAGCGCGAACGTCAGCGTCCAGTACGACGACCACGCCCCGACCGGATCACGCGTCACGCTCTGGCCCGGAACCGACATCGCCCGCACCGCGACGGTCATCAAGATCACCCGGTTCCAACACCCGACGCTGCCCTGGCACCAAGTGCTGTGGCTGCAGTAAGGAGACCGCCCGTGAAGATGCTCAAGCCCATTCTTACGACCGTCGAACAGGGCGTGCAGGACGGATTCAAAGCCGGCGGGAAGGCGATGCTGAACCGCTCCCGCGAGCTCTCCCCAGAGGACGCCGGCGAGCTGAAGCGAGAGGGGTTCGTCGTCGTCGACGACATGACCCTGCAGGTCGGCTACGACTCGTTCGTCGCACGCATTCAACACGAGAACCTCGACTACGAGCACGACGACGGGCAGGCCAAGTTCCTCGAGGCCGCCGCCGACCAGATCGACATCGAGACCTACATCGCCGACGGCATCAGGGCGCGCTTCGGTGGATGACGCCACGCTCACCATCCGCCTTTGCGAACGGCTCGCCATCGTGCCCGGGTGGTCGTGGCGCCCCGGCGGCCCCGCCTATACCGACGACGAGCTCGGGATCTACTACGGCGCCATCCCCGCCGAAGCGCCGTGGGGAATCGGCGTCCGCGTCTACGGCGGCGACGACGTCGACACCGTCGAGCGCCGCGCCCAGCTCCGCATCCGCGGACTTCTCGACTCGCGCCCCGGAGCGGACCGCATCGCCGGTATCGCCCTGACGGTGCTGCACGGACTCTCCCGATGGGGAGGGATCAACGACATCCGTCGTACCTCGTTCGACCCGAAGGGGGAGGACGCCACCGGACGCCAAGGGCGCACGGACAACTACCGCATCAGACTCGACAACCCGGAGGCCTCGATATGAGCTCTGTCATCCTTCCCGTCGGCTCGACGCTCGGCAAGAGCTTCGAGCTCGGCATCGACGTCAACCTCGGCACCTACGGTCAGCCCGACTGGCGGCCGATCCGTCGCGCCAGCGCCATCGCGCCGACCTTCCCCGCCGTCACCTCGGACGTCGCCACCTACGACGACCGCGGCGCCCCGAACGAGGACGTCGACAGCCGCGGCTTCGCCGCCTCGCTCACCGTCCAGGGGAACCGGTCGCTCACCACCGGCCTGCTGCTGCCCGAGCTCGAGGCGATCGTCGCCGCCGGCCGGTCCAGCCGCGACGGCGCCGTGCTCGACATCCGCTTCTACCACAAGCCCGACGTCGGCACCCCCAACCCCAACGACGCCGGCCGCGTGCTCGTCCGCGTCGACGTCACCCGACAGAACACCGGCAACACCGGCGCCGAGGTCTACGCGGTCACCTTCACCGGCAAGGGCGCGTTCACCCCGATCCCCAACCCCTTCCAGGGCTGGGCCGCGTCCGCCCCGACCATCTCCTCGGTCACCCCCGAGGGCGCGAAGGACGGCGAGCTCATCACCATCAACGGTGCCGGGCTCATCGGTGCGACCGGGGTGACCGTCGACGGCGACCCCGTCGCCGAGTTCGCCACCATCAGCGCCTCGTCCCTCATCGCCGTGCTGCCCGCCGGCGACGCCGGCGCGGTGCCCGTTATCGTCACCACCAGCGGTGGCGACTCCGCGCCGTACACCTTCAACCGCGGCGCCTGACACCTCGATGCCACTCGCTGACTTCGAGGAATGGGTCACGCCGAGCCTCGAACTCCGCGCGGGCGGGCGCACCTACACGGTGCGCCCGCCCTCCGTGGAGGCGGGCCAGCAGCTCATCGCCTCCGCCATCCGCGGAGAGATCAACCTCGGCATGATCCCCGGGGTGACCAAGGTGCCCGACGAGGTGCAGCGCGTCCTGGACACCATCACCCCGGGCCAGCACCCCGCGCTCGGCGACGTCTACGAGCAGATGCGCGCCGACGGTCTCGACAAGGTCACCATCGACCGCGCCGCCTACTACGCCGTCTTCTACTGGACACGCGGCAAGGCCCACGCCGACGACCTCGCGCGCCAGCTCTGGACGCCCCGCGCCACCGACGTGGAGTTCGACGACGTCGATGATGCCCACCCAAAAGACTGAGGCCCGAGGACATCGGACCCGAGCAGCTCGCGCCCTACGGCGTCGGTGAACCCGACGAGGAGGGCTGGTACCCCGACTATCGCGGGGTTCCCGAGCACCTCCGACCGGAGTTCGTCGAGGCCCCCACGCCCGCCGCGGCAAAGCCAACCGTCCGCATCGACGAGACCTGGCACGGCATCGCCTCCCACTGGCAGATCGTCGTGGCCGAGCTGCTCGAGCGCGGCATCGACCTGCACAGCGACGAGGCCCTCGGCATGTCGTGGCTGAGCGCACGATCGGCGATCTTCTCGCTGCTCAATTCCGATTCCCGCCTTCGGGCCGCACTCACCCGGAGGTGATCCGATGCGCGCTGCCGAGCTCGAGGTGCTCATCACCGCGAACGATCGCGACGTCGCCCGCGCCGAGAAGGCCATCAAGGCGACCGGCGACCGCGTCGAGAAGAACCCGCTCAAGCTGAAGGCCGACGAGGCCGACGCCCTGGCGGGGATGGATCGCGTCGAGCAGGCGGCGAAGCGCATCGTCTCCCAGGCCACCGTCGCCACCGTCGACGCCAACATCGACCGCGGCGAGAAGAACCTCACCAAGGTGCAGGAGCGACTCGACTACCTGCGCTCCGTCGAAACCGAGCTCGACGTCACCGCCGAGGTGCGCCGCGCCGAGGCGAACCTGTCCCGCGTCGAGCGGAACCTCGCCGGGCTGCGCGCCGCGCGCGCCACGATGGAAGTCGACGCCGACGTCACCGACGCCGTCGACGGCGTCGAGACCGTCGAGAAGGCGGCAAAGCGGCTCGTCTCCCAGGGCACCGCGCTCCGCGTGAACGCGAACGTCGCCACCGCGCAGGCGTCGATCGACTCGCTCGTCACCGACCTGGACTACCTGCGGTCCCTCGGCTCGTCGGGAGTGAAGGTCGACGCCGACGTCGCGAAGGCCGAGGCCAAGCTCGCCGGCGCCCGCGCCGCACTCCGCGACCTCGAGGGCGCACGCGCCGAAATGGTCGTCGACGTCAACGAAGGCGGCATCCGCCGGAAGCTCTCCGACGTCGCCGACTTCGCGGGGGAGAGCGGCGCGTCCGGCGGCAAGCAGGCCGGAGCCGCCCTGGTCGGCGGCATCGTCGGTGCGCTCGCGACGATCCCGATCGCCGGTGCTCTCGCCGGCATCGCGCACACTGTCGCCGACACCGTGCAGGACGCGTTCCGCAGCGGACTCTCCGTCGAGGCGCGGCAGGACCGCCTGCAGGGACTCACCGGCATCGACGAGCGCACCGCCGGGCGCCTGGCACGAGTCGCCGCAGAGTCCTACGCGAGCAACTTCGGCGAGTCCATCGAGGCGAACATGGACACGACCCGGCTCGCCCTGCAGTTCCGGCTCATCGACAGCGAGACGACGAACCGCGACGCACGCGCCGTCGTCGACGGTCTCGCCGGCGTCGCCGACGTTCTCGGCGAGGAAGTCCGACCCGCCGGCGAAGCGGTCGCCGTCATGCTCCGCACCGGCATCTCCAAGTCCGCGCGCGACGCGTTCGACGTCCTCGCCGCCGGCGCCCGCGAGGGCGTGAACCGCAGCGAGGATCTCCTCGACACCTTCATCGAGTACCCGGCCCTGTTCTCCCGACTCGGCCTCGACGCCGAGACCTCGATGGGTCTGCTGAACCAGGGACTCCGCGAGGGCGCCCGGAACAGCGACCTCGTCGCCGATGCGCTCAAGGAGTTCCAGATCCGGGCGACCGACGCGTCGACCGCGTCGGCGGAAGGCTTCAAGGCGCTCGGCCTGGACGCCGAGGAGATGACCGCCAAGATCTCCCGCGGCGGCCAGGACGCTCGAGACGGGCTCGACCTCGTCCTCACGCGGCTCCGCGAGACCGAAGACCCCGTGCTGCGCAACGCCGCCGCCGTGGCACTGTTCGGCACCCAGGCAGAAGACCTCGGAGACGCCCTGTTCGCGCTCGACCCGAAGACCGCCGTCGACGGGCTCAACGGCGTCCAGGGCGCAGCTCAGCGGATGTTCGACACGATCGCCAGCAACGACAAGTCCAAGATCGACCAGGCGTTCCGGAACGTCGAGGTCGCGGTCCAGGGCATCCAAGGCATCCTCGCCTCCGGCTTCTCGGAGCCTCTCGCGCAGGCCGCGGAGTACGTGACCAAGAACCGCGGCCCCGTCTTGGAGTTCTTCCTCGACATGGTCAACGGTGCTCTCGACTTCGGGGAAGCGATCGTCGAGGGGACCGCCGCAGGAACCGAGGCAGTCGGTGAATTCGTGTCGGGTCCGCTGGCCGACCTGGCCCAGGGGCTCGGCAAGTTCATTGGCATCTTCGACATCACGGCCGGACAGGATCTCGTCGACTTTGCCGACCAGATGCGCGACTTCGACGACACCACCAAGGCCACGGCCGACAGCATTCGCGACCTCGGGAACGGTGCCATCGAGGAGGCGCGCGCCAAGGTCGCCGAGTTCGGCGAGGGCGCGGTCGCGATGGGGTACCTGAACGACGCGTCCCTGCGCCTGGCCGACACCCTGTCGCTCGTCGGCACGAACGGCCAGGGTGCAGCGCTCTCGCTGGAGGGCGTCGACCTGGCGAACCTCGGCGCGTCCGAGTCGGGGCTGCTGCTCGAACAGCAGATCCTGAACGCGGCCGCCGCGCTCGAGGCGGAGCTGAGTGCCGCCGAACGGGCCGGCGAGGGGCAGTCCGAGCTGACCAACCGGTACAACTCGGCGCGCAGTGCCCTGATCGACCAGATCGTTCAGATGGGCATCGGTAAGGACGCGGCCGGCGCGCTCGTTGACCAGATCCTGCGCACGCCTAGTCAGGCGACGA
>VGAV01000081.1 GCA_016870695.1 Actinomycetota bacterium
GCATCGGCGGCGACGACATCCGGCGTCTGTCGGCACGGACGCGGGCGGAACGGGTCGGCTTCGTCTTCCAGAACCCCGAGCACCAGTTCGTCACGACCACGGTCTTCGGCGAGATCGCCTACGGTCTGCGGCGGCGGCGCCTGCCCGACGCCGACGTCCGCGCGCGCACGTCCGCCCTGCTCGACCGCTTCGGCCTCGCCGATCACGCGGACGCGCACCCCTTCCTGCTGTCGGGCGGGCAGAAGCGCCGCCTGTCCGTCGGGACCGCGCTCGTCGGCGGGGCCCAGGTGCTGATGCTCGACGAGCCGACCTTCGGGCAGGACCGCGCCCGCGCGGACGAGCTTCTCGCTCTGCTCGACGATCTGCGCGCCGAGGGAACGACCATCGTCGTCGTCACCCACGACATGCAGCTGGTGGCCGAGCACGCCGACCGCATGATCGTTGTCGCGGACGGGCGGATCGCGGCCGACGGCCCGACCGCCGCGGTGTTCGCGGACGACGCCCTGCTCGCGCGGGCAGGACTGCGCCCCCCGCCGCTGCGGGACGCCTTCACCGGGATGTCCCGGCATCCGGAGCTGCGCGGCACCGTGCGCCTGCGGGACCTCCCCGGAGGCGACGTGTGACCGCCGACCTCGCCGCCCCGCCCCGCCCGCGGCCCCTCGAGACGCTGAACCCGCTGGCGAAGCTCGCCGCGCCGCTTCCCGCGATGCTCGCGCTGGTCTTCGTCCGCGACCTCGTCGCGCCGTCGCTCTTCCTCGGCGCGGCCCTCGTCGTCCTGCTCTGCGGTGCACGGTTCACCCCCCGCACCCTGACCATGCTCTTCGTCGTCGTGCCCGCCGCGGTCGTCGTCGTCTCCCTCGGCTTCGCGATCTGGGTCGACACGGACGGCCTGGATGCCACCACCCCCCTGGTGCGGATCGGGGATTGGACCCTCACCGACGGAGCCCTCCTCACCGGCCTCGCGACCGGCCTCCGCCTCGCCGCCATCATGACGCTGGCCGTCATCGGCGGACTCACCACGACGGGCGCCGACCTCGTCCGCGCGCTCGTGCAGCAGCTGCGCGTGCCCTACCGCATCGGCTACGCAGCTCTCGCCGCCATCCGGTTCGTCCCGCGGTTCGCCGTGGAGCTGCGGGTCATCCGTCAGGCCCATCGTGTCCGCGGCACCCGCGGCCCGCTGCGCGCCGCCGGCTACGTCGTGCCGCTCCTGGCGAGCGCCATCCGGCACGCCGAGCGCGTGGCGCTCGCGATGGATGCGCGCGCCTTCGGCGCGCACCGGGACCGCACCGAGCGGCACCTCGTCCCCGTCCGCCGGCGGGACGTCGTGTTCGTCCTCGCCTTCTGGGTGATCTCGGTGGTGATTCTGGCGCTGGCCGGCCTGGCCGGTTGACGCACGGCCCGTCGTTCTCGGCGCACGCCCGCGCCGCCCTAGACTGCGACGAAACCCGAGGAGGCGCCATGGCACGGCGACGTCGCACCGTGGCTCAGCATGCGCGCCTGCGCTCGCCGCACCCGTTCTCGCAGCTGATGAAGCTCGTCGCGGTCGGGGTGGTGGTCGTCGTGGTGGCGACCCTGTCGACCGTCGCGTACGCGGCCTACGACCTCACCGCGAGCTTCACCCGGGAGGCGGTCGCGGTCGAGAACCCCATCGCGGTGCCGCCCGACATCGGTGAGATCGAGGGCGGCGTCAATCTCCTCGTCGTCGGCATCGACGAGTGCGAGGACGATCTGAAGGAGCTGCTGGGCGACCGCTGCGACGGCGCCGACTCGGACACGCAGCTGAACGACGTGACGATCCTCCTCCACATCTCCGAGGAACCGCGCCGGGTGACCGTCGTCTCCTTCCCGCGCGACCTCATGTTCACCGCCCCAGGCTGCGCGCGCACCGATGGCGGCCGCTGGGACGGCGGGTTCACGCAGATCAACGAGCTGTACTCGATCGGCGGCCTGTCGTGCGTCATGACCGCCGTGTCGGACATGAGCGGACAGCAGATCCCCTTCGGCGCCATGGTGACCTTCGGCGGCGTCATCGACGTCACCTCCGCCATCGGCGGCGTCGAGGTCTGCCTCGCCAACCCGATGGTCGACCGGAACACCGGCATCGACTGGCCCGCGGGTCCGCGCACCATCCAGGGCGTCGAGGCGCTGCAGTTCCTGCGCACCCGGTACGGGGTGGGCGGCAGCGACCTCGCCCGCGTCAGCAACCAGCAGCAGTACATGTCACGCCTGGCTCGCACCCTCGTGAGCGAGGAGGTGCTCACAGACGCGGGCAAGCTCTATCGTCTGGCCTCGACGGGCCTGCGGAGCGTGACGCCCACCGAGACGCTGACCAACCCGATGACGCTCGTGCAGATCGCGCTCGCCGTCCGGGACGTGCCGTTCGAGGACATCGTCTTCGTGCAGTACCCGAGCGTCCCCGCCAGCTTCAACGCGAACCGGGTCGAGCCCGACGAGGACGCCGCGCAGGTGCTGTGGGACGCCCTCGCCGCGAACCAGCCGATCGAGGTCACCGGCGAGGTCGGCGCCGATGCGGGCGTGGTCGAGGTCGCGCCCGACCCGACGCCGGGCACCGACCCGAGCGAGGCGTCGGTGCCGACCGACGACCCGTCCGCGGAGGAGCCCGTCGTCGAGGCCGGCGAGGTCGATCCCCGCACCGGCAAGGTCGCCCTGCCGACGTCCATCACCGGATCGAGCGCGGCGCAGCAGACCTGCAGCGCTGGCACCGGCTAACGCCTCCTGCCGGTTCGACGCCCTGGGGGAGCCGGCGTTGCTCGCGACGGCATGTCCCACTATGTGCAGCCGGCAGCCCTCCACGCTGCACAAAGCGGGACACGGTCATGGGCCGGCCGGTGGAAGGCGCGTCAGGAGGCGTCGGCCTCGGCGGCGGGTGTCCAGGCGACGTACGCGTCGCCGGGGCCGGCGGCGACCGCCCACCGGCCGCAGACGAACACCTCGTCGATGTCGTAGACGTCCGGCGCATCGTCGATGGACATGGTCGGCGCGCTCATGCGCTCCGTCTCGGTGCACCCCGTCGGGGCGGTGGCGCTGGTGAACAGGATCGACTCCACGCCGTCCTCCCGCGTGGATGCCACCCGGGAGATGCTGCGTGCGTCGGACGGCATCCAGTCGAGGGTCGTGCCCCGCTCCTGCGCGAGCTCGACCGGGTTGGCGTGGGTGGTCTGCTTCATGCCGTAGGCGACGTCGTTGACGAGGGCGCAGCCCGCGGTGGTGAGGAAGATGGCGGCGAGCCCGGCGACGGCGGAACCGGGGCGGGAGCGGTTGAGGAAGGCGGAGAGCGTCATAACCAGAGGCTCTCAACCTGCAGCGTGCGCGCGCGTCGGCTCAGAGGGTGAACCCGGTCCGCCGCACGGATGATCCCGCTTCGCCCGACGGGTGAGGTCGAGTATCAGTAGTTCGGCGCCGCCGGCAGCCCGAAGAACTCCTCGAGCGTCGTGTAGCCGCCGTCGTGGTACGCGGCGGCGAGCTCCGGGCCGATGTACCGCAGATGCCACGCCTCGGGCTCGTAGCCGGTGACGTCGGTGCGCCCCTCGACGTAGCGCGTGATGTATCCGTACTCCCAGGCGTGTTCGCGCACCCATGCGCCCTGCGGCGACCCGGCCACGTCGTCGAGGGTGCCGCACGAGCCGCTGCACGGCACGATGTCGACCGCGAGACCCGACTGGTGCTCGCTGAACCCGGGGCGCGCGCTCTCCAAGTCGGCCTGCGCCACACCGCCCACCGACACGCGGGCGGCGTACGTGGACTGCTGGGTCGTGTACGACCGGAACGCGCTCAGGTAGGCGATCTCCCCCGCGCCGGCGTCCCGCGCGGCGCTCGCCAGGGCCGTCAGCGCCTCGGCCGCGGCGGTGCGCATGGCGGTGTCCTCGAGGGCGCGCATCCCGGCGGGAGCCACGAGGTCGCCCGGCCGCCAGTCGATGGGGTCGTACGGGCGCTGCTTGTTCACGACGGCCCACTCGCGGGTCGGGTCGCTCAGCGACACGCACGGGGCCAGCCCGGTGGCGACGGCACGGCGGAAGGACTCCCCGCCCCCGGCCGCGGCGATGGCGCCCCCGTCGTCGCCCGCGGCGAGCGCATCGGTGAACGCCGGGTCGTCGCACAGCGAAGCGGTCGCCGGGACGGCCTGGACCGACGGCACGGGGAGCCCCTCGCTCGGTACCGTGTTCATCACGGCGGCAGGGGCCGGGTCGAGGGCGAGGTCGACGGCATCCCCTCCCCCGTTCGCGGAGGCGGCGCCGATCGCGATCCCCCCGGCGACGACGACGGCGACGACGGCGGCCACGACGGACAGCCGGCGACGGCGGGGGACGACGGACGCGGATGCCGCCCGCAGCTGGCGTCGTGTGACGGCGGTCGCATCCCGCGGTGACGCGGTCGGCGGCCCGGCGACGGGGCTCGGCGATGCTGCGGTCGACGCCGATCGCGAGGACGGGAGGGATGCCGCCGCCGTCGGCGGGAGGGAGATCGCCGCGGTGGCGCGACGCTCGGCCTCTGCGCGGGCGGCGCGGCGGGGGGAGGTCTGCGGATCGGGCGACGTCATCCCCTCCATTGTCCCCGGTGACACTGGGCGGCGGCGACTCCGGCCGGCCTTCGAACAAGCGACCCCGGCGGTTGCGTAACAATCGAATCTATGTTCCCCTTGAGCGATGAGATGGCAAGGGCAGCAGCTGGGCGTGGAAGACACTTCTGCGCTCCCCGGCATGGAGCGCATGGACGGCCTCGTCCGCTCGGTCACGACCCCCGAGTTCGCGGGCATGACGTTCCACGAGGTCCTCGCCAAGAGCGCGCTCAATCGCGTGCCCGGCGTCTCGGCGATGCCGTTCGACTGGACGGTGAACCCCTACCGGGGCTGCACGCATGCGTGCTCCTACTGCCTGTCCCCCGACACGTCGATCCTCCTCGCCGACGGCCGTCAGGCCCCGCTTCGCGACATTCGCGTGGGCGACGACATCATCGGGACCGAGGAGGGGACCACGTACCGGCGGTATGTGCGAACGACCGTCCGAGCCGTCTGGAGCACACGGAAGCGCGCGTTCCGCGTGACGCTGGGCGACGGCACGGAGATCGTCGCGAGCGCCGATCATCGCTTCCTCACCGACCGCGGCTGGAAGCATGTCGGAGAGACGACCTCAGGCGGCGGACGGCGTCCGCACCTCACCCCCACGAACAGACTCCAGGGCTTCGGCAACGGATCACCCGCTTCCTTGCCTGAGACGACTGCCGAATGGCGCCGCGGTTACGTGACCGGCATGGTGCGCGGCGATGGGACGCTCTTCCACAAGTCCTACGACGACGGGCACCGCGTGAAAGATATCCACCGCTTCCGACTCGCCCTGGCGGACCCGGAGGCGCTCGACCTCACCCGAGCGCTGCTCGCCGATATCGGCGTGACGACGCTCACGCGGCCCTTCGCGACGTCGCCGACCTCCCGTCCGATGACGGCGATCCACACCGCCCGTCGCGCCGATGTGGAGGCCATCGAGTCGTACATCGCCGTCCCTCCGCAGCGCAGCGGCGAGTGGCAGGCGGGTTTCCTCGCCGGCATCTTCGATGCGGAGGGATCCTGCTCGCGGGGCGTCGTGCGGGTGAGCAACTCGGACGAGGAACTGTTGGGCCTGACACTCGAGGCCTTCGGGCGCTTCGGTCTCGACGCCGTGCGCGAGCCCACGCGGGAGAACGAGGTGAGCTCGATCCGTCTGCGTGGGGGTCTCGCCGCTCGACAGCGGTTCTTCCGCGTTGCGCGGCCGGCCATCACTCGGAAGCTGTCGATGGCGGACGGCGCGGTCAAGACGCACGCCGATCTCCGGGTGATGTCGGTGGTCGACCTGGGCTACGAGATCGACATGATCGACATCACGACCGGCACGGGCGACTTCATCGCAAACGGCGTCATCAGCCACAACTGCTTCGCTCGGAAGACGCACGAGTACCTCGACCTCGACTACGGGGCGGACTTCGACTCGCAGATCGTCGTGAAGGTGAACGTGGCCGAGGTGCTGCGGGGAGAGCTCCGGCGGGGTTCGTGGGCGCGCGAGCCCGTCATGCTCGGCACGAACACCGACCCGTACCAGCGCGCCGAAGGCCGCTACAAGCTCATGCCGCAGATCATCGGCGCGCTCACCGACAACGGCACCCCGTTCTCGATCCTGACCAAGGGCACGCTGCTGCGTCGCGATCTGCCGCTCCTCACGGACGCGGCGCAGCAGGTGCGCGTCTCGCTCGCGATGTCGATCGCGGTCTTCGACGACGCCCTGCAGCACTCGATCGAGCCCGGCACCCCCAGCGCCGACGCCCGGCTCGAGACCGTGCGCGCCGCCGCCGCGGCCGGCTTCCGCGTGACGGTGTTCCTCATGCCGATCCTGCCGCACCTGACCGACTCGATCCCGGCGCTCGACGACGCCCTCGCCCGCATCCGCGCCGCCGGCGCGGCGCGCGTGGTCTACGGCGCCCTGCACCTGCGTCCCGGCGCCAAGCAGTGGTTCCTGCAGTGGCTCGAGCGAGAGCACCCGCACCTGGTGTCGTCCTACCGGGGCCTGTACCCGGGCGTCTCGACGCAGGCGCCGAAGGCGTACCGCACGTGGCTGGGCAAGCGGATGCGCCCGCTTCTGCGGATGCACCGCCTCGACGGCTGGGACGAGGACGACCACCCCCGCGGCCGCCCGCAGCCCGGCCTGGCCTCTCGCGAGCAGGCCACGCCCGACCGTCGCGGCCTGGGTCCGGTGCGGACGACCGGGGTGGCGGCATCCATCCGCCCCGGGTCGTGCCGGCGAGCGAGCCCACCCTCCTTCTGAACGCACGAGACCCCCGCCGCAGCAGCGACGGGGGTCTCGACAGAGGTGCTTACGCGGTGACGTCGCTCAGCTGACGGCCCGAGAGCTCTTCGAGCACGTCGTCGCCGAGCTGGGTCTCCTCGAACGGCGCCTCGATCTCGGCACGATCGAGCAGCTCGGTCATGCGGCGGCGACGCTGGCGGGTGATGAGGGTGACGACGGTGCCGCTGCGCCCCGCACGACCGGTACGGCCGGAACGGTGCAGGTACGTCTTGTATTCGTCGGGAGCGTCGGCCTGAATCACGAGGTCGATGTCGTCGACGTGGATGCCACGGGCGGCGACATCCGTGGCCACCAGAACGTTCACGCGGCCCGAGGTGAGCTTCTCGAGGTTGCGCGTGCGCTTCTGCTGGTTGAGGTCGCCGTGCAGGGCGACCGCGGCGATGCCGGCGTCGTCGAACTGCTCGGCGAGCATCTCGGCGTAGGCACGCGTGCGGGCGAAGACGAGCGTCTTGCCCTCGCGGTCGACGAGCGAGTCGAGAATCTGCGCCTTGTCGCGGTGCTCGATGACGAGGACGCGGTGCTCGATGGTGCTCGAGTCCTGGTCCTCCCCGGCGACCTCGTAGACGGCGGGCTCGACGAGGAACTCGTCGACGAGGGCCGCGACCTCACGGTCGAGCGTGGCCGAGAAGAGCAGCTTCTGGCTGCCCTTGGCGGTCGCGCGGAGGATGCGCTGCACGGGCTCGAGGAAGCCGAGCTCGCACATGTGGTCCGCCTCGTCGAGGACGGCGACCTGCACCTCCGAGAGGTCGAGCTTGCCCTGATTGAGCAGGTCCTCGATGCGGCCGGGGGTGCCGATGATGATGTCGACGCCCTTCTTCAGCGCGCCCACCTGGCGGGCCTGCGGCACGCCGCCGTAGATCTGCGTGGTGAACAGGCCGACGCTGCGCGCGATGACCTGAACGGTGCGGTCGATCTGCAGGGCGAGCTCGCGCGTGGGGGCGAGGATCAGCGCCTTGGGAGAACGACCGAACTCACGACGCTGGCCGGCCTGAGCGCGGAGGATGCTCTCGACGAGCGGGGCGCCGAAGGCGATCGTCTTGCCCGAGCCGGTGCGGCCACGGGCGAGGACGTCGCGGCTCTCGAGGATCGGCGCGACGGTCGCCGCCTGGATCGGGAAGGGGCTCGCGGCACCGAGGCCGGCGAGCGCGCGGACGATGTTGTCGCCCAGACCCAGCTCGGCGAAGCCGGCACCGGTCACGGTCGCGGCGTCGACGGCCTCGGCCTGCAGGCGCTCGTGGACGACGTCGACGCGCTGCTCGTGCTCGGCGGAACGCTTCGGCGAGGCGTTCCAATCGCTGCGGCTCGGGCCGTCGTTCCGGCGCGGGCGGTCGTCGATCGAACGCGCGGGACGGTCACCCGCGTCGCGGCGGGGACGCTCGTCGCGGTCGAACGAGCGGGCCGGACGGTCGTTGCGGTCGAACGAACGAGCCGGACGGTCGTTGCGGTCGAACGAACGAGCCGGACGGTCGTTCCGGTCGAACGAACGAGCCGGACGGTCGTTGCGGTCGAACGAACGAGCCGGACGGTCGTTGCGGTCGAACGAACGAGCCGGGCGGTCGGCGGCGTCGCGACGAGGACGCTCATCGCGATCGAACGAACGCGCGGGACGGTCGTTCCGGTCGAACGAACGGGCCGGACGGTCG
>VGAV01000082.1 GCA_016870695.1 Actinomycetota bacterium
CCGCCCCCTCCGCTGCAACGTCCCGGTCGACGTCGCCGTGGCTGTGGATCCTCGCCGGCACCGCGGCCGCCGTGGTCGTGGCCGTCGTCGCCGTCGCGGCCCGACCGTCACCGGCACCCGCGGGCGAGACGGCCCCGACCCCGTCTGTCGTCGCCCCCGCGGCATCCGTCCCCCCGCCCTCGCCGGTCACGTCGGCGACCGCAGCGTCCTCCGCCCCGCCGCCGACGACGGTCGCACTCCCGGAGCTGCGCGGTCTGCCGCTCGCCGAGGCCGTCGCCCTCCTGGGGCGTCTCGGCCTCCAGCCGGGGACCGTCGCCGCCGTGGACGGCACGGACGCCGCCGACACGATCCTCCAGACGGGCGCCGCGGCGGGGGCGGCCCTCGCTCCCGGCACCCCCGTCGACCTCACCGTCGCGAGCGGCTGGAACGCCGTCCCCGGGACCGTCGGGCTGCAGGAGCGCGACGCCGTCGAACGCGTGTCGGCGGCCGGTCTCACCCCCGTCGTCGTCCGCGAACCGCATGCCGGCATCGTCGGCACGGTGGTCGGGACGGATGCCGCCGCCTCCCCCCGGCTCGCCCTCGGCAGCCCCGTGGTGCTCACCGTCGCCACGGCGCCGACGCCCGCCCCGACCGCCACCCCCACGGGCGGACCGACGCCCACCGCGACGCCGACGCCGGGGGCGACACCGTGACGTGCCTCGATCATGGACGGGTCAGCCGTCCTTCGCGCCCCGGTCGTCCGGCGTTCACCTTCCGCCCCCACGATGACCAGGATCCGGTCGGAACCCGCCGCCGGTCGCTCTGCTCAGGACACCCGATGAGTCGATTCCTCCGCGCTGTCGCGCGCCCCAGCACCGGCGTGCGCGCGTGACCCCCGCCGGCTCCGACGACCTCACGCAGGTCCTCTTCGCCCGCGACGAGGTCGCGCCGGATGAGGCGCCCCCCGCCGCGCCCGCGCGCCGCTCGCTGGTCTCCCGCCGCCCGCTCGGCGACACCGTCTTCCGCACGACGGCGTTCGCCGCCGGCGGCATCACCGTGGCGATCATGCTCGCCGTCGGCTTCTTCCTCACCCTCCGCGGGGGCGACGCCCTCTCCGTCGCCGGTCCGTCCTTCCTCACCACGCAGGAGTGGTCGCCCGAGACGCGCACGTTCGGCATCGCCGCGATCCTGGCCGGCACCGTCACCATCGCGCTCGTCGCCATGACCTTCTCGGTCCCGCTGGCGATGGGGACCGCGCTCCTCATCTCGGAGGTCGTGCCGCCGCGCGTCCGGACGCTGCTCGTCTCGCTGGTCGACCTCATGGCCGCCGTGCCCAGCGTCGTCTACGGCCTGTGGGGACTGTTCTTCCTTCAGCAGAACGTCATCCCGGTCGCGCAGTGGATCTCGCACTACTTCGGGTGGATCCCCGTCCTCGCCGTCACCGACTCCGACGGCACCCCGCTCACCGACGCGAGCCAGTTCACGTCCTCGGCGTTCATCGCCGGGATGGTGGTGGCCCTCATGGTCGCGCCGACCCAGACCTCGGTCATGCGCGAGGCCTTCTCGCAGGCGCCCGTGGGCGAGCGCGAGGGGGCGCTGGCGCTGGGGTCGACGCGGTGGGGGATGATCCGCACCGTCGTGCTCCCGTTCGGCCGGGGCGGCATCATCGGCGGCACGATGCTGGGGCTCGGCCGCGCCCTGGGCGAGACGATCGCGGTGTACCTGATCATCTCGCCGATCTTCACGATCAACACCGAGGTGCTCAAGACCGGCAGCAACTCCGTGTCGGCCCTCATCGCGCTGCGCTACGGCGAGGCCAGCGAGTTCGGCCTGTCGGCCCTCATGGCCGCGGGGCTCGCCCTGTTCCTGATCACGCTCGTGATCAACTTCACCGCGTCCTCGATCGTCGCGCGATCGCGCTCGGGCGCCCAGAGCGAGGGATGACATGTCGATCGACGACACGATGACCGCCATCGTCGGCGCCGCTCCCGCGCCGCGGGGGACGGGGACCATGGATGCCACGGCCTCCGCCGACGCCGTCGCGCTCGCGCGCACGTTCCGGCCCGTCGCGACGGACGAGCCCATCGGCCCCCGCCGGCGGATGAGCGGAGCCACCGCCGAGGACGCCTTCAACCTGACCGGTGCCCTGGGCGCCGCGGTCGCCGTCGCGACCCTGCTGTTCGGGTGGTTCACCCCGATGACCGGCGCCGTGGGCTGGGCCGTGGTGACGTACCTGCTGTTCGTCGTCGTGTACGCGCTCCTCGTGGCGCTGCGGGCGACGGGGCAGGAGGTCACCGACCGCGTCATGACGGCGCTCCTCTACAGCGCGGCGGCCCTGCTCATCGCCGCCCTGGTGTTCGTCGTGTGCTTCGCGGTGTTCCGCGGACTGCCCGCGCTGCTGAACCTCAACTCGTTCGTGCAGACCATGGAGCCCGCGGGCCCGCTCGACCCGCTGAGCGTCGGCGGCATCGCCCACGCGATCGTCGGAACGCTCATCCAGATCTCCATCGCCCTGTCGATCACGGTGCCGCTCGGCATCGCCACCGCCGTCTTCATGAACGAGATCGGCGGGCGCTTCGCCCGGTTCGTGCGGACGATCTCGGATGCCATGACGGCACTGCCCTCCATCGTCGCCGGCCTGTTCGTGTACTCCGCCGTCATCCAGCTCATCACCCACGAGCGCTCCGGGTTCGCGGCATCCCTCGCCATCACCGTCATGATGCTGCCCATCGTGATCCGCGCGTCCGACGTCGTCCTGCGCCTGGTGCCGGGCAACCTGCGGGAGGCCTCCTACGCGCTGGGGTCGTCGCGCTGGCGGACGGTCTGGCACGTGGTGCTGCCCACCGCCCGCTCCGGACTCGTGACCGCCGTCATCCTCGGCACGGCGCGCGGCATCGGCGAGACGTCGCCCGTGCTGCTCACCTCCGGCGTGACCGCGGTGATGAACCTGAACCCGTTCTCGGGACCGATGATCTCGCTGCCGCTGCAGGTGTTCGACTTCGTCAAGTCGCCGGAGCCGAACATGATCGCCCGCGGCTTCGGCGCGGCGGCGACGCTCATCCTCCTCGTGCTTCTGCTGTTCATCGTCGCCCGCGTCATCGGCGGCAAGGGCCCGGGGCAGCTGAGCGCCCGGCAGCGCCGCGCCCGCGCGACCCGCTCCCGCGACGACCTCCTCCGCATCGAGGGCCGGCGCTCCGCCGCCGCCCTCGCCGCCCCCGACCCCTCCTCCGCCCCCGACACCCGCGCCGTCCCCGCGACGCCCCCGACGAAGGACCTGCCGTGATCCGCCGCTTCCGCTCTCTCCTGGCGGCCTCCGCCGTCGCGCTCCTGGTGGTCACCGGGTTCGTCTCGTCCTCGGGCGTGCCCGCGCGCGCCGACTCCTGGGCCCCGATCTCGGGCACCGGTTCGACCTGGTCGCAGAACGCGCTCGACCAGTGGCGGCGCAACGTCGGCGAGAACTACGGCATGACCGTGAACTACTCGGGCGTCGGCTCCTCGGCCGGCCGCCGCGACTTCATCAACGGCACCGTCGACTTCGCGATCAGCGAGATCCCGTTCCAGTCCCGCCCCGAGGACGGGTCGCAGCCCGAGACGCCCCGCTCGGGCTACGCGTACATGCCGATCGTCGCCGGCGGCACCGCGTTCATGTACAACCTGAAGATCGGCGGCAAGCGCGTCACGAACCTCCGCCTGTCCGGCGCGGTCGTGACGAAGATCTTCGCCGGTGCGATCACCAAGTGGAACGACCCTGCCATCCAGGCCGACAACCCCGGGCTCGCCATGCCCGACCGGGCGATCGTCCCGGTGGTCCGCTCGGACGGCTCCGGCTCGTCCGCGCAGTTCACGCTGTGGATGTCGAAGCAGCACGGCGACATCTGGACCCGCGGCATGACCTCGCAGTTCCCGACCCCGGCCAACGGCAAGGCGCAGAACGGCTCGCTCGGCGTCGCCGGGTACGTCAGCCAGGACTACGGCGAGGGGGCCATCACCTACGTCGAGTACTCCTACGCGGTCAAGTCGGGCTTCCCCGTCGCCAAGGTGCTGAACGCCGCCGGCTACTACATCGAGCCGACCGCGCCGTCGGTCGCCGTCGCGCTCATGCAGGCCCAGATCAACACGGATGCCAACTCGCCCGACTACCTCACGCAGATCCTCGACGGCGTCTACAACAACGGCGACAAGCGCACCTACCCGCTCTCGAGCTACTCGTACCTGATCGTCCCGACGCAGGTCGCGGGGATCTTCACGGCCGAGAAGGGCCGCACGCTGGGCGAGTTCGCCGAATACGTCCTGTGCGAGGGGCAGCAGTCGGCGACGGCCCTGGGGTACTCGCCCCTGCCGATGAACCTCGTCATGGCCGGGTCCGAGCAGCTCAAGCGCATCCCGGGCGCGAACGCCAACGGGATCGACATCAACAAGTGCAACAACCCCACGTTCAAACCCGGCGACTCGCCCTCGAGCAACCAGCTCGCCGTCTCGGCGCCGCAGCCCGCGGAGTGCGACAAGGTCGGACCCGACCAGTGCACGTCGGGCACGGCGGGCTCCGCCGGCACCGACACCGCCGTCACCGGCTCCGGCGCGGGCGGATCCTCCGCCGAGGCCGCCGCGGCCGGCGGCGGGGGCGCCGCCGCGAGCGCGGGAGGCGGGGCGGCAGCGACCGGCGGTACCGCCGCCGGCGCGGCGGACACCGGGGGAGCGGCATCCACGTCCGACGCCGTCTTCGACGCGAACGGCAACCTCGTCTCGGGGAGCGCGGGCGGGGCGACCTCCGTCGTCGCGGCCTCGACCCCGTACACCCTCGCCGACGACGGGTGGAAGGCGCCGCAGTGGCTGATGCTGGCCGGTGCGGTCCTGCTGCTGGGGGCGATCGTCGTGCCCCCACTCACCTCCCGCCGCCTGCGCAGCGGATCCCGGCGGAGCTGACCGCGCCCCCTGGCCCCGCCCTCCCGTCGACGGCCGCCGTCGCGGTCCGCTGCCCGCGGACCGCGGCTCGGCCGCGCCGGAAAACACCAGATCAAAAACCCTATCGGCGGTGCCATGAACGTTCTCGACCTCGTTGGTCGACCGTTCATGTGATCGTCACGACCCGCCCTTACTTTCATCGCTGTCGGCACCCCGTGCCGCTCGAACCTGGAGATGTCCGTGCGTAGTGCTCTACCCGAAGGGCGCGCCGCACGAGGCGCGCTGTCCGGCCTGGCCGGCGCCCTCGTCGGCGGTCTGGTCTTCGCCGCCCTCACCGCCGGCGGTGCCGCCGGCGCGTCGGCCGCGACCGCCGCCGACGACACGCCCGCCGGCACCGTCGCCGGAGCCGTGACCGCGAAAAACTACGACCCCGACTGGGAGAGCTCGCCGTTCCCCGACCTGGCGGTGACGGTGTCGCAGACCAAGGGTCTCGTCGCCCAGGGCCTGAAAATCAGCTGGACCGGCGGGACCGAGTCGACGCCGCCCACGCAGCAGTCCGGCGGTCAGAACTACCTGCAGATCGCGCAGTGCTGGGGCGACGACCCGGAGAACCCCGGCCGGCCCGACCGCACGACCTGCCAGTACGGCGCTTTCGGCACGCCCGGCGCGACCCGGGACGGCAACCGCGCCGAAGGCAGCGTCGCCGCCTCCGACGCCGCGCTGACGACCACGGCGGCGGGTGCGCTGGACCCGGCCTACACGTCGATCCCGTTCCGGTCCGCAACGGGCGACACCATCGCCTCGGTCGTGGACGGCCGGCGCGTCCCGGGCGTCGACGTGAACACGAACCCGTTCTTCACGCAGTACACCTCCAACGAGATCCCCTGGGCGGGCACCGGCGCCGACGGGACCGGCAGCACCAAGTTCGAGGTGCAGACGGTGACGCAGTCGCGCGGCCTCGGCTGCGGTGCGCGCACGTCCGACGACGCCGCCGCCACCAGCGGCGCCTCGTGCTGGCTCGTCGTCATCCCGCGCGGGACGGCCGACACGGGCGAGTCGGCGAACGTCTCCTCGGGGCTGTTCGCCGACAACTGGAAGCACCACCTCGCCGTCAAGCTCGACTTCCGTCCGGTGGGCCTGCGGTGCGCGATCGGTGCGGCCGAGCGTCAGCTGGCCGGGAGCGAGCTCATCTCCCGTGCGGTGTCGTCGTGGCAGCCGACGCTGTGCGCGCAGGACGGCGGGAGCGTGTTCACTCTTCTCACGGGCACGGAGAGCGACGCCGCGACGGCCGCGAACGCCGCGGCGGGCGACGCGCCCCTGGCGCTGACCTCCTTGCCCTACAGCGGTCCGGACGAGGACCGCCTCGTCTACGCACCCATCGGGCTGACCTCCGTCACGGTCGGCTTCGCCATCGACCGGTTCCCGGCGCAGGACGGCTCCGCCTCCGAGGAGGCGCTCGCGCGCGCCCGGCTCCCCTTGACCGACATGAAGCTCACTCCGCGCCTGATCGCCAAGCTGCTGACGTCGTCCTACCTGGACTCGCTGCCGTACCAGGCCGACCGCGGGCATCTCGGCGCGAACCCGCGCAACCTGCTCTTCGACCCCGAGTTCCGGGCCATCAACGACCCGGAGTGGTCGCAGCAGGCGATCGCCGGCGTCGCCGTCGCCGACATGCTGCTCCCGCAGGGCCGGTCCGACGTCGCCACGGCGCTGTGGACCTACGTCATGGCCGACCCGGAGGCCCGGGAGTTCCTCGCCGGCACGCCGGACGACTGGGGCATGGTCGTCAACCCGTTCGCGTCGACGACCCCCGAGAAGAACCCCACGGGCACGGGGCTGACGCTGCCCCGGGACAGCTTCCCGAAGCCGGACCCCGTGGAGGTCGCGGCCACCCCGAACGGACCCGCCGCGATCAACTCGGTCACCTGGCGGCCCTACACGAACGACCTCGACAGCGCCGCCTACGCGACGCTGCGCGGCGACGGCCTCGTCCTGAGCGCCTGGGACCCGGCCGGCAACCCGCCCCGCTACTCCCGCAGCCCTCGCAACCTGCCGGGGACCCAGGCCGTCATCTCGCTCACCGACGGTGCCGCGGCCGAGAAGTACCAGCTCGTCACCGCCGCGCTGCGCAACCCCGCCGGGGAGTTCGTCCTCCCCACGACGGAGGGCCTCACCGCCGCCGCGTCCGCGATGACCGCGAGCGGCTCGCAACCGCAGGTGCGCTCGTTCGCCCCCGCGACGGACGAGGCGGCCCGGGCGGCCGGGGCCTACCCGCTGGCCATGCCGGTCTACGCGGCGGCGAGCCCCTACCTCGGCGATGCCGGCGTGCGCTCCGTCTACGCCGACTTCATGCGATATGCCGCCGATCAGGGGCAGGTCCCGGGCGTCGAGACGGGTCAGCTGCCCGCCGGGTACGCCCCGCTGCCCGACAGCTGGCGAGTCCAGGCGCGTGCTGCGGCGACGGCGCTCGAGAACGGCCTGACGGCCGCGGCGCCGACGCCCTCCGCCGCTCCGGCCGGGGACACCGCCGGGATCTCGTCGGGGGCGCTGCCTGCCGCCGGCTCGACCTCCGCGGGCGGCTCCAGTGCCGCAGGGGGCACCTCCGCGGGTGCGGCGGGGTCCGCGCCGGCCGCCGAGGCGACGAACCCCTCCGCGTCGGGCGCCGTCGCGGGGGCCCTCGCCGGCGCCCGGACGGCCGCCGACCCCGACTCCGGACCCCTGCCGGCGGCACTGCCGATCAGCCTGCTGGCCGCGCTGATCGCCGCCGCCGTCGTCCTCCTCATTCCGCGCCTGCCGCGCAGGCCGTGACCTTCGACCTTCCTCTCCCGCAGTTCCCTACCCGCAGTTCCGTTCCTCCTCTCCCACAGATAGGTCATCAGTGAAGATCAAGAAGATCGCCGCCCTCGGTGCGGCCGTCGGCCTCGTCCTCGCCGGCGCCGGGTTCGCCTCCACGGCGTCGGCCGAACCGGTGTCGAACAGCTACGCCGTCGTCGGATCCGACACGCTGCAGGACTCCATGAACGCGCTCAGCAACGGCACCACGGTGTCCGGCGCCAGCGTGCGCATCCTGGCCGCCGGACAGACCATCGGAAACTTCGATGCGTTCGGCTCCGCCGCCATCCAGACCAAGCCGGGCGGCGTGTACTTCGCTCGTCCGAACGGCTCCGGCTCCGGTCGCGACGCCCTGCGTGCCTCGGTGAGCGGCGCGGACTGGTCGATCAAGCTCAACCCGACCCCCGCCCGGTCGATCACCGGTCAGGTTGACATCGCCCGCAGCTCCGGCGGCCCCGGCTCCAACGCCAACGCCGACGGTCGTCTGCTCTACGTCCCCTACGCCCGTGACGCGGTCGGGTACGCCTACAAGGGCGGCACCGCCGCCTGGGCCAACCTCACCCCGGCCCAGCTGAAGTCGATCTACGACGGCACGCTGACCTCGATCGACGGCGTCCCGGTGACCCCGCGACTGCCGCAGGCCGGCTCGGGCACCCGCACGTTCTTCCTGAACGCGCTGGGCTACTCCGGCAGCGCCCCGACCGCCCCC
>VGAV01000083.1 GCA_016870695.1 Actinomycetota bacterium
CCTCCGCCACTGCGTCGCGGAGGCGAGCGCAGAGGGCGGCCAGGTTGCCGCAGAGAAGATTCGTGAGGCCAACGACGCGATTGCACGGCTCGTCCGTTCCTGATCCCGCACCGACCCCAGAGGAGCAAATCATGACCGACCGCATCGACCTCGGCCTGAAAGACACCAACGCCGGCTGCGCTTGCTGCGCCACGTCCGCAGCGACAGACGCACCCGCGTCCACCGCGGCGACGGTGACAGAAGACGTCCTGGTGACCGGAATGACATGCTCGCACTGCGTGTCGAGCGTCACGGAGGAGCTGACTGCGATCGACGGTGTCGAGAATGTCACGGTAGACCTCAACGCCGGCGGTACGTCGCGCGTCACCATCCACAGCTTGACCCCGATCGATGCCGCCGCAGTGCGGGCCGCGGTGGAGGAGGCCGGCTACACCCTGGCCGGCGCACCCGCATGAGCGCGGTCGACGTCGAACTCGATATTTCCGGGATGACATGCGCGTCGTGTGCGACCCGGATTGAACGCAAGCTGAACAAGCTTCCCGGTGTGGAAGCAACGGTGAACTACGCCACCGAAAAAGCACGTGTTCGCGGGAACGACGTCGACCCTGCCACCCTGATCGCCGCCGTCGAATCCGCGGGGTACCAGGCGGCTCTCCCCGCACCGCCACCGAGCGGTGATATCGATGAGAACACCCCAAACCGAGAGGACGGCGAGGTCGGGGCGCTACGGCGGCGTCTGCTGATTAGTGCCGCCCTGTCGCTGCCGGTGGCAGTGTTGTCGATGGTCCCGGCGTTGCAGTTCGAGTACTGGCAGTGGCTTGCCCTCACTCTCACCGCCCCGGTGGCGGTCTGGGGCGCGTGGCCGTTCCACCGGGCCGCGGCCGTCAACGCCCGACACGGCGCGGCGACCATGGACACCCTCATCAGCGTTGGCGTCATCGCCGCATTCGGGTGGTCCCTTTACGCGCTGTTCTTCGGTGGCGCAGGCGTGCCCGGCATGACGATGACGTTCACCCTCGTCGGTACCCCGCAGGCCGGGGGCCACGAAATCTATCTGGAAGTGGCCGCGCTGGTCACCGTCTTTATCCTGGCCGGGCGGTATGCCGAAGCGCGCGCGAGGAAATCATCGTCGGAGGCGTTACGGGCGCTGCTGGAGATGGGCGCGAAGCACGCCACGCAGCTCGTCGACGGCGCCGAACGGATGGTGCTGGTCGCGCAGCTGTCGGTCGGAGACACTGTGCTCGTTCGACCGGGGGAGAAGATTCCCTCCGACGGGCTGGTGATCGATGGTGCCTCCGCCGTCGATGCCAGCATGCTCACCGGAGAATCAGTCCCCGTCGAGGTGACGACTGGGTCGCGTGTCGTAGGAGCGACGGTGAATGTCGGCGGCCGCCTCACCGTAGAAATCACCCGGGTCGGCGCCGACACCGAGCTCGCGCGCATGCGCCGGCTGATGGAGGAAGCCCAAACCGGCAAGGCCAAGGTGCAACGCATCGCTGACCGGGTGTCGGCCGTGTTCGTCCCGATCGTCATCGGACTTGCCGCCGCCGCCTTCGTCGGCTGGATGATCGCTGGGGCATCGCTGGAACAAGCGTTCACCGCCGCGGTCGCGACACTAATCATCGCGTGCCCGTGCGCGCTTGGCCTCGCCACCCCCACCGCCCTCTTGGTGGGCACCGGCCGGGGCTCGCAGCTGGGAATCTTGATCCGTGGACCGCAGGTGCTGGAGCAGACCCGCACCGTCGACACCATCGTGCTCGACAAGACCGGCACCGTGACCACCGGCAAGATGACCGTCACCACCGTTCACCCCGCCCCTGGTGTCACCCGGGACGAGCTGCTGCGGGTCGCCGCTGCGGTCGAGGCGGGCTCCGAGCATCCCGTCGCCCGCGCGATCACCGCCACCGCGCCTGGTGCATATGCGGACAGCTTCGCCTCGCACGCCGGGTTCGGTGTGCAGGGGATCGTGGACGGCGCCGCGGTGGTCGCGGGCCGCGCCTCCTGGCTGGCCGAGCAGTGGGGCATCCACCCACCGTCGGAGGCCGCAGCGGAGCTGAACACGCTCGCTCGTACCAGTACCGCAATCGCGGTCGGCCGCGACGGGCGGTACCTGGGCGCGATCGGCGTGGCGGACACGGTGAAGCCGACCAGCTCGACCGCCATCGCACTGTTCCGCGCACTCGGGCTGCGCCCGGTGCTCCTCACCGGCGACAACGACACCACGGCCGCACGGATCGCCGCTGAGGTCGGCATCTCCGACGTGCACGCCGGCGTCACCCCCGCCGGGAAGCTCGAAGTGATCCGCCGGCTCCAAAACGATGGCCACGTGGTCGCAATGGTCGGTGACGGCGTCAACGACGCCGCGGCCCTCGCCGCAGCCGACCTCGGCCTTGCGATGGGGGGCGGCACGGACGCGGCGATCGCCGCCAGTGACATCACGATCGTCTCCGGCGACCTGACCGTCGTGGCCGACGCGATCCGACTCTCCCGCCGCACCCTCCGCACCATCAAGAGCAATCTGTTCTGGGCCTTCGCCTACAACGTCGCCGCCATCCCGATCGCCATGGCCGGGCTGCTGAACCCGCTCGTCGCCGCGGCGGCCATGGCGCTGTCGTCGGTGTTCGTCGTGACCAACAGCCTCCGGCTGCGCCGGTTCCGCCCCGAGCCGGCACCCGTGCACATCGCCCGCACTCCCATGCCCCAACCGAACCTGAATCGTGCGCCGTGGCGGCGCACCCAGCGAAGGAGGCTCCCATGAGCCAGCACGAACATCACAACCACTCGGCCCGCACGAACCACCAGGGCCACAACGCTCCGGCGGCAACGGCAGTACACGACCACGTAGCGATGGGCCACCCGCACGGCACGGATGATCGGGCACCTGCGGCGGGGCACGCCGGGCACGGTCACGCCGACCACGGCGGTCACGCCGGTCACGGTGATCACGTCGCCCGGTTCCGGCGGCTGTTCTGGATCATGCTGGTTCTCGCGGTGCCGGTCGTGGCTTTCTCCAGCATGTTCTCGATGCTGATCGGCTACCCGCTGCCGGACGCGGCGTGGGTGGGATGGGTGTCCCCGATTCTCGGGACCGTCATGTATGTCTGGGGTGGCGCCCCGTTCCTTACCGGCGCCGTCAGCGAGCTGCGCGCCCGCAAGCCCGGCATGATGCTTCTCATTGCCCTCGCGATCACCGTCGCGTTCCTCGCGTCCTGGGGGGCAAGCCTCGGGCTGTTGCACCACGAGTTGGACTTCTGGTGGGAGCTGGCGCTGCTGGTCGTAATCATGCTTCTCGGACACTGGATCGAGATGCGATCCCTCGCCCAGACCACCTCCGCCCTCGACTCCCTCGCCGCGCTCCTGCCCGACGAGGCCGAGAAGGTGGACGGGGAAACCACCGTCACCGTCGCCCCCGCTGAGCTGCAGGTCGGTGACGTGGTTGTGGTCCGCCCCGGTGGGCGGGTTCCCGCGGACGGGCGGATCGTGCAGGGCTCGGCCAGCATGGACGAGTCGATGATCACCGGAGAATCCCGCCCCGTTCGCCGCGGCGACGGCGATCAGGTCGTCGCCGGCACGGTCGCCACCGACTCCGGAGTTCGCGTAGAAATCACCGCGGTCGGGCAGGACACCGCCCTCGCGGGCATCCAAAAGCTCGTCACTGAGGCTCAAAACTCCTCCTCTCGCGCGCAGCGGCTCGCGGACCGTGCTGCGGGGTGGCTGTTCTGGTTCGCGCTCGGCGCGGCCGCGGTCACCGCCTTGGTGTGGTCCCTGGTGGGATTCCCCGACGAAGCGGTCATCCGCACCATCACCGTTCTGGTCATCGCCTGCCCGCACGCCTTGGGACTGGCGATCCCGCTCGTCGTGTCGATCGCCACGGAGCGTGCCGCGCGCGGCGGTGTTCTGATCAAGGACCGTCTCGCGCTGGAAAGCATGCGCACCGTCGACACGGTGCTGTTCGACAAGACCGGCACACTCACCAAGGGAACGCCGGCCGTCACCGCGATCGACCCTGCCGAAGGGGTCGATGCAGACGAACTGCTGGCCTTGGCCGCCGCCGCCGAGGCGGACTCTGAACACCCCCTTGCTCGGGCGATCGTGAACGCCGCGAAAGAGAAGCAGCTCACCGTCCCCTCCTCCAACGACTTTGAATCGTCACCGGCCGTCGGTGTCCGCGCGCAGGTCACCGGGCGCACCGTCCAGGTCGGCGGCCCCTACATGCTCGAGCAGGAGAAGGCCGCTGAGCGGTCGATCGCGAACGAGTGGCGCAACGAGGGTGCGATCATCCTCCACGTCCTCATCGACGGGCAGGTGGCAGGAGCGCTGCGCCTGGCGGACGAGATCCGCCCTGAATCGCGCGCCGCGGTCGACGCGCTGCACCAGCGGGGCGTGCAGGTGGTCATGATCACCGGAGACGCCGAAGCGGTTGCCGCATCCGTCGCCGCCGACCTCGGCATCGACCGCTACTTCGCCGGGGTCCGCCCCGAAGACAAAGCATCCAAGGTCAAGCAGCTTCAGAACGAATCCCGCAAGGTCGCCATGGTTGGTGACGGGGTGAACGACGCACCCGCCCTCGCGCAAGCCGATGTCGGTATCGCCATCGGCGCGGGCACCGATGTCGCCATCGCGTCCGCCGGGGTCATCCTCGCCAGCGACGACCCCCGCTCCGTGCTGTCCGTGATCGACCTGTCGCGGGCCAGCTATCGGAAGATGAAGCAGAACCTGTGGTGGGCCGCCGGATACAACCTCGTCTCCGTCCCCCTCGCCGCCGGAGTGCTCGCCCCTATCGGGTTCGTCCTCCCCATGTCCGTCGGAGCGATCCTGATGTCGCTGTCCACGATCGTCGTCGCACTCAACGCGCAACTTCTTCGCCGGCTCGACCTCAGCCCGCAAGCCGTCGCCGCGAAGTAGTTTCCCCGCGCCCGCAACCCCCGGGTCGCGCTCGGCGCCCGCTTTTATCGTGGCAGGCGCCGGGGACGGTCCCCGGGAAAGGACCAGCGACCATGACTGCTGTTGACCAGATGCTCACCACGCACCCCAAGGCCGGAACCATTGACGCTGCGGACGCCCTCGCCCGCTGTATCCAGGCGTGCATCGAGTGCGCGCAGACCTGCACCGCGTGTGCCGACGCTTGCTTGTCGGAGGACATGGTGGCCGAGCTGGTGACGTGCATCACCAAGAACGCCAACTGCGCCGACGTATGCGCCGCGACCGGTGCGGTGCTTTCTCGACAGACGACGGTGGACGCCGATGTGGTTCGCGCTGTTGTGGAGGCGTGCCGCACCGCGTGTGCCTCCTGCGCGCAGGAATGCGAGCAGCACGCCGACATGCACGAGCACTGCCGCGTCTGCGCAGAGGCGTGCCGTCGCTGTGAGCAGGCGTGCACCGACCTTCTCGCGGCGTTGTAACCGCGGCACACCAACGACCCACCCCGACGGGTCCAGAGCCCGCCGTCACTGCCGGGAAAAGTTAGCCTAGAAATCCATCAGGAGGTGAGAATGTCGCTGATTGCCCTTGCACACCAGTTGCGTGGCCAGCGCGCGGTCACCCGCACCCTCCTGATGATGCTGGCTGTCGTCGGCGCCGTCATCGCGGGGCTCCTGGCCATGCACTCCCTCAACACCCACGCCACCACCGCCGGCCACGGCGGCACGGTGGCCGTCAGCGCCGAGCCGGCACCACCCAGCGCCCACCACGACGCCTCTCCCGGTACCGCAGCGGTGAACACCACCACCGCCGCCACGGATCATGCAGGCTGCACCGACTGCGGCGACGATCACGCGATGACCTGGATGGTCTGCGTTCTCGCGCTGCTTGTCAGCGTGATCCTGTTCGCGCGGCTGCGGATCGGCTGGCGGATCACCCTGCGAGACGACGTACTCGCCATGATCCACCCCCGATCGCCCGCATCGGCCCACCCGGTTCCGCCGCCCTCACTTACCGTTCTCTGCATCAGTCGCACGTGATGACGCGTCCGCCCGCCTCCATGCGGGCAACGCACCTTCCGGCTCGACAACCGTCGCGCCTCATCACTGACTAATGGAGAACACCACCATGAACACCCGCGCCGCGGCGACCGCCGCGCTCACCCTCACCAGCCTTCTCGTCCTCGCCGGATGCTCCGGCGGAACCACCTCCGGCGGCAGCATGCCCGGAATGGACCACGGAAGCAGCAGCAGCGCTACCCCCGCGCAATCTGCTGACGCCAACGAAGCGGACGTCATGTTCGCCACCATGATGATCGAGCACCACACGCAAGCGATCGAGATGTCCGACACCCTCCTGGCCAAAGACGGCATCGACGAGCGGGTGACCGCGCTGGCGGAGCAGATCAAGGCCGCCCAGGAACCTGAAATCGCGCAGATGGAAGGCTGGTTGGAGGACTGGGGCGCCAGCGCCCCCGACACCGGCAGCATGGACCACGGCGGCGGCATGATGAGCGAAGAAGACATGCAGTCGCTCGAGCAGGCCACCGGTACGGACGCTGCCCGCCTGTTCCTCCAGCAAATGATCGAGCACCACCGCGGTGCGATCGAGATGGCGCAAGAAGAAACCGGCAACGGCCAAAACAGTGACGCCGTCGCCCTGGCCAACCAGATCGTCGAATCGCAAACGTCCGAGATCGCCACCATGGAGGAGCTTCTGGCCACTCTCTGATCACCCGTGGTGGGGCGCGGAAAGCCACCGCACCCCACCACCGGATCAGACGAAACGCACCCCCATGCAGCACCACCACACCAACCTCACCGCGCCGGGCTCCCGCACCCGCGCCCTGTCCTTGGCCGCCTTCGTCCCCATGGTCGCGCTTGCTCTCGCAGGCTGCGCCAGTTCACCGTCCCTCACAGGTGACGACCACCCCGAGCAGCCGCTCACGCACGTGCACGGCATCGTTGATGACCCCGCCACCGATGGGTTCCTCATCGGAACCCACGAGGGCATCTTCACCGTCACCCGTGACGGTGAGCTGGGCGCCCGCCTGGCGAAGACGGACTTCGACGCGATGGGCCTGACCGTCCTTGACGACACACTCGTGGCATCCGGCCACCCCGGTCGGACCACCCCGCCCGAGCTGGGAGCCCCCAACCTGGGCATCATCCGAAGCTCCGACAACGGGCAGAGCTGGCAACCCACCGCATTCACAGGCGAGAAAGACTTTCACGTCCTCGCCGCGGACCCCCGCGGAACGCTCTACGGCGTCGCCACCGACGCCAATGAAATGCTCACCAGCACAGACGGCGGTGTCTCCTGGCAGCCCACCGGGGCACCCGTCTACGCCATGTCGCTCGCCGTTGACGCAGCGGGGCGAGTGATGGCCTCCACCGCGGACGGTCTGCTGGTCAGCACCGATCGGGCTGCCACATTTCAGGCGTGGCCGCATGCTCCCCTTCTTGCCGGGCTCAGCGCCTCCCCGGACCACAACCGCGTGGTCGGTATCGGCACCCAGGGACGGATCTGGGCCACAACCGCGGGAGCGCAGAACTGGTTCGAAGTCGGAACGATCCACGGCACCGCCCAAGCCGTCACCATCACCAACAACGGCGACATCCTCGTCGTCGATGACAGCGGCCTGAGCCTCATCCCCTACCAGCAGTAACGCGCATCGCGGCGGGCACCGCCCTCCGCCACCCGCGAAGGGCCCGCACGAATACCCGTGCGGGCCCTCCTCGTTCCCAGATCAGCCGCGGTGCTGGGAACCGTCACCGGTGCTCCCGCTGATGGGAGCGTGGTCTCGACGGAGCAGATACAAGGCTGCCCACCCGAGCAGGCCGAGGGTTGTGAAGATGTCAGCCACGTTGAAGATGGCGAACCAGTCGACAGCGATGAAGTCGACGACCTCTCCGCTGAGCGGTCCGGTTTCAGCGCGTGTGGTGCGGTCCCACAGGTTGCCGATCGCGCCGCCGGCGGCGGCAGCCAGCAGCGCAGTAGCGCCCATGCTCTGCCTCCGCAGCACTCGGATGACGATCCACGTGAGCAGCGCGGCGACAAGGACCATAACGCCGACGACAAGCGGCGCTCCTACATCGCCGCCGAGACCGAATGCGACCCCAGGGTTGAACACGAGGCGCAGGGATACGCCCAGTCCAAGGTCGATATCACGGCCTCCGTCGAGGTAGGACAGGGCCCACGCTTTGGTGAGTTGGTCGACCGTGAAGGCGGCAACTACGGCAGCAGCGGCAGCGAGGAGGCGTGTGAATCTGCTCACGACAGGACTTCGATGAGGCGAACGATCACGCCGGACTCGATCAGGATGTACAGGCCCAGCCCGATGAACACGGCCGGCACGAGCCAGTGCTCGATCTTCTCGAGGGCTTCTGTGACGGCTTTGCTGGTACCTACGAAGCGGGCGACAAGGCACCACACGGCGACCAGGACCAAGAACACGATGATGGTGACGATGGTGTCCGGAACCGGGTTGGTGCGGAACAC
>VGAV01000084.1 GCA_016870695.1 Actinomycetota bacterium
CGAGGTGTACTTCCCGTACGTCCTCGCCAAGCCGATCCTCATCCTCGGCCTCATCGCCGGTGGTGCGACGGGCGTCCTGACGAACGTCATCTTCCAGTCGGGCCTGGTCGCCCCCGCCTCGCCGGGTTCGATCTTCGCGGTCCTCATCAACACCGCCCCGGGCAGCTACCTCGGCGTCGTCCTGTCGGTGCTCCTCTCGGCCGGTGTGACGTTCCTCGTCACCGCGCTGCTCCTGCTCGCTTCGCGCAAGCGCGACCTGCAGGCCGAGGCCGAGGGCGGCGACTCGCTGGCCGCGGCCATCGCGCAGACCGAGCTGAACAAGGGCAAGAGCTCGTCGGCCCTGTCCGGTCTGGCCGCCGGTGCCGGCGCCGCCACCGCCCCCACCGCGGGTGCCCAGGCGTCGACCGCCGCTGCCGCCGAGCAGGTCGCGGGCGTCTCGACCGCCAGCAAGCCGATCCGCAACATCGTGTTCGCGTGCGACGCGGGCATGGGGTCGTCGGCCATGGGCGCGAGCGTCCTACGCAACAAGATCAAGAAGGCGGGCATCGAGGACGTCACGGTGGTCAACAAGGCCATCGCGAACCTCGACCCGGCCGCCTCCGACCTGGTCATCACGCAGAACCAGCTGACCGATCGCGCGAAGGCGCAGACGCCGGACGCCGTCCACGTCTCGGTCGACAACTTCATGAACTCGCCGAAGTACGACGAGGTCGTGGAGATGGTCCGCACCCAGCACGACGGACGATAAGTCCGATATCACGGAGGGGCCGGCAGCGCGAGCACCGGCCCCTCCGCTTTCCCGTCCGGCCCGCCCCTGCGAGGCTGGACAGTACGACGAGAAAGGCGAGCAACAT
This sequence comes from Actinomycetota bacterium, assembly GCA_016870695.1. Classification (GTDB taxonomy): domain Bacteria; phylum Actinomycetota; class Actinomycetes; order Actinomycetales; family Microbacteriaceae; genus Microbacterium. Next base: position 855 of record VGAV01000084.1, read on the forward strand.
GTCACGTGACGTCCTCAGCACCGATTCGGTGCGCATCCACCCTGGCAGCGCGACGCGCGAGGAGGCGATGAAGGAGGCGGCCGACATCCTGCAGGCCGCCGGCGCCGTCACCGGCGACTACTTCGCCGCGATGCAGCAGCGCGAGGAGACCGTCTCGACCTACATGGGCAACGAGCTGGCCATCCCCCACGGCACCAACGAGACCAAGCAGGCCATCCTCGAGTCCGGCCTCTCGGTCGTCCGCTACGACGGCGGCGTCGACTGGAACGGCGAGCCCGTCACGTTCGTCGTCGGCATCGCCGGCAAGGGCGACGAGCACCTCGAGATCCTCTCGCAGATCGCCATCCTCTTCTCGGAGGAGGACGACGTCGCGCGCCTCAAGGCCGCCGCCACGCCGGAGGAGCTCTACAACATCATCGCGGGGTCGATCAACGCATGAAGGCCGTCCACTTCGGCGCGGGCAACATCGGGCGCGGCTTCGTCGGCCTGCTCCTCCACGAGGGCGGGTACGACCTCGTCTTCTCGGACGTGGCGAAGCCCCTCGTGGATGCCATCAACGCGGTGTCCTCGTACACGGTCCATGAGGTCGGCGAAGGCGGCGTAGACAAGACGGTGACCGGGTTCCGCGCGATCGACAGCTCCACCGACGCCGATGCCCTCGTGGAGGAGATCGCGACGGCGGACGTGGTGACCACCGCCGTCGGCCCGACCATCCTGAAGTTCGTCGCCCCGCACATCGTCGCCGGTCTCGCGCTGCGCGACCCCGCGCTGCCGCCGCTGCAGGTCATGGCGTGCGAGAACGCGATCGGCGCCACGGACCAGCTGCGCGAGCATGTCATCGCGATCGCCGCGGAGTCGTGGGACGCGCTGGTCTCCCGCGCGGTGTTCGCCAACACCGCCGTCGACCGCATCGTCCCCGCGCAGGCCGCCGGCCGGGGCGTCGACGTCACGGTCGAGCCGTTCTACGAGTGGGCGATCGAGCGGGGCCCCTTCGGCGACACCCCGCCGAACATCCCGGGCGCGCACTTCGTCGACGACCTCGAGCCGTACATCGAGCGCAAGCTGTTCACGGTCAACACCGGCCACGCGACCACCGCCTACTTCGGCGCGCAGGCGGGTATCGACCGCATCTCCGACGCCCTCGCTGACGCGGACATCGCCGCGAAGGTCGAGGCGGCGCTGGAGGAGACGAGCGCGCTGCTGGTGGAGAAGCACGAGCTGGATGCCGCGGTGCAGGGCGACTACCGGCAGACGATCCTCCGCCGGTTCCGCAACGCCGCCCTTCCTGACACGGTGTGGCGCGTGGGCCGTCAGCCGCTGCGCAAGCTGTCGCGTCACGAGCGCTTCGTCGGCCCTGCCGCCGAGGCGGTCGAGCGCGGGCTGCCCGTCGACGCGCTCGTCGCGGCGATGGCAGCGGCCCTGGAGTTCTCCGACACCGAGGACACCCAGGCCGTGGACCTGCAGCGCCTGCTGCGCGAGCTCGACGCCGAGGCGTTCACCGCTGAGGTCACCGGGCTCGACGCCGCGCATCCCCTGTTCGCGCGCATCGTCGAGATCGTGAGCGCCCGACAGGCGGCGGTACGCTCCTGAGGTGACCGAGACCACGTCCGACGCCGGCGGGGCGCGCAGAGCGCCCCGCCGGCGTCGTCGTGTTCTGCGGTGGATCCTCGGCGGTCTCGGCGCCCTCGTGGTGCTGCTGGTCGGCGGCATCCTGATCTACAGCCAGGTCGGCGTCATGGCGGCCGAGGCCGGCCCGCTCGCGGAGGTGCGCGCCGATCCCGCGCTGAGCGCCGTGGACGAGGGGGCCGGCATCGTCCTCACACCGGCGGACGGCGTCACCGGTGAGGGCCTGGTGTTCATCCCCGGTGCGAAGGTCGATCCCTGGGCGTACGCCGCCGTGCTCCGCGACGCCGTCGTCGACGACGGCCTCACCGTCGTCATCACCCGCCCCTGGCTGAATCTCGCGTTCTTCGATCCCCGGCCGCTGTCCACGTTCACCGATCTCGCGCCCGGCGTGGACGCCTGGGCCGTCGGCGGGCACTCCCTCGGCGGCGTCCGCGCCTGCCAGCTGGCGGCGGACGCCGACGCCCTCGTGCTCTTCGCCTCGTACTGCGCGACCGACCTGTCCGCGTCGGGCCTGCCGGTGCTGAGCCTGTCCGGATCCGAGGACCTGTTGTCCACTCCGGAGAAGATCCGGGATGCCGCTCCCCTCCTCCCCCCGGACGCGATCTTCGCCGAGATCGACGGCGCCTCCCACGCCTCCTTCGGCGCGTACGGTCCGCAGTCGGGTGACGGCACGCCCTCCCTCGCGCGCGAGGACGTCGCCCGCGAGATCGCCGACGAACTCCGTGAAATCCCGTATGAAACTAGGTAGTTGCGGTCGAACTGCGTAGTCCTTCCGGTAGCGAAGGCCGTTGAGAGGCAGACGACCGGCTTTCTACGATTTCACCGACCGGATTTCCTCGCGAGTGCGTACGGACGAGAGCCCGGGACCGAGATCCCCTGCCGACTCTCGATCGCTCCGTCGACTCGCTACGACGACGCGCTCATCGACCCCTGAACGGCCCCGCGCCGTCCTCGAGGCCCATGTCTTCTTCGCGCCGTGAAACGTCCCGCCCGCTGCGGCGGCGTTCGGTGTTCACCGCGGTCACCGCCTCCCTCGCCCTCGTGGCCGGGCTCGCGGTGACGCCCGCCATGGCCGTCGCCGCGGCCGCGGATCCCACGGCGACCCCCACGCCGACGGCCACGACAGCCCCGTCCCCTGCTCCGACGGCGACCCCGGCTCCGACGCCGTCCGCCTCGGCCTCGACGGCTGCGACGCCGACGCCCACGGCGACCCCCGCGAGCACGCCGGCACCGACGTCGACCTCGACGCCGACGCCCACGGCATCCCCGTCCTCCTCCCCGCCGACCGTCACGCCGACGGATCGCACCTCGAGCGCGCAGCGCCTTTCCGCCGCCAACGTCGGGATCCTCGCCGCCGGCGTGCCGGAGCAGCCGGCGGACGTGTGGATCGAGACCTTCGAGCAGGGCCTGAACACCACCACGCCCTCGTCGATCACCGCGTACGCGGGCGGGCGATACACCTCGACCGGCTGGGCCACCGGGACGAACTGCACCGGCGTGCTCGTGAACTACACCGCCTCCTACCCGAACGCCCAGTTCTGCCCGAGCCAGGGCCTCGGCCAGACGACCATCTCGGCCCGCGAGGTCCGCCGGCTCGCCGACGTGCTCGGCCAGGTCGCCGCCGGCGTCGTCGGCTCCACGACGGCGAACACCCCCGTGGCCGGTTCGACCACGACCACGCGCGCGAACCACGCGCTCGTCGCCCTCCCCTACGCCACGGCCGGCGGCACGGTCGTCGCGCAGAGCGCCGCGGGCATCGGTGTCAACGCCGGCGGTTCGCGCTACTACACGCTGCGCTTCGACGCCGCGGGCGCCCCCTGCGGCGCCAACCCGCCCGCTCTGTCGCTCTCGCTGTTCTCGGGCGCGACGACCCTGCTGAACGCCTTTCCCACCGCGGTGAACCCATGCGCCGCGACCGGCCCGGTCTTCTACACCTCGACGCCGACGCTCGCCGCGACGGGCGGCATCAACGGCTTCCTGGACCCCGCCATCAGCACCTCCGCCCGCGCGGCCACCTACACCGGCACCGCCTCCGCCCTCCTGACGCCCGCGCAGATCTCCGCCGCGCAGGTGCGCCTCACCAACACGGTCACGGGCACCGGCAGCGGCTTCGGCGTCGACAACCTGCGCGTGCTCGACGTCACCCCCAGCCTCGACCTCGCGTTCAGCCCCGCGAGCGTCCCCGTCGGCACGCCCTCCACGCTGACGTACACGATCACGAACACCGCCGAGCTCGCGGCCAAGAACGACTGGTCGTTCACCAACACCCTCCCGGCCGGCCTCGCCGTGGCATCCACCCCCGCCGTCGGCGGCACCTGCGCCCAGGTGACGGGCACCGCGTTCGCCGTGTCCGCGGTCGCCGGCGCCGCCACCGTCTCGGCGACCGGCGGCGACCTGGCCGCCGGGGCGACCTCGTGCACGATCACCGTCAACGTGGTCGCCGCGACCGAGGGGACGTACAGCAACGCCGCCGCCAACGTGGCCACGGTGCTCGTGGCCCCCGACGCCGCCACCCTCACCGTCGTGCCGGCCTCGCGCCTGACGGTGCGGAAGAATCTCCCCGCCCGTCTGGCGAGCACCGACCAGTTCACGCTGTCGGTCCGCAGCGGCAGCACGGTCCTCGCGTCCGCGACGACCACCGGCACCGCGAGCGGCGTGCAGGCGGCGCAGGTGTCGCGCCTCATCGTCGACGCCGGCGGCACGTACACGATCAACGAGACGCCGACCTCCGGACCCGGGCTCGGATACGCGAGCTCCTACGACTGCACCCGCGACGGCACCGTCATCGCCACGGGCACCTCGCGCTCGGGCACCATCACGATGCCCGCCGACGACGGCGCCGAGGTCGTCTGCACCTTCACCAACACGGTGCAGCAGACGCGCCTGTTCTGCGACAGCGGGCTGTACTACGGCGTCACCACGAACGGCACGCTCGTCCAGGGCGACGGCATCGGCGGTTCGCAGGCGAACGTGGGCTCGTGGGCGAACGTCACCGGCGCGAACTCCCTCGGCGTGGCCGCGAACGGGTCCCTGGCCTACGCCCTGAACCGGTCGACGGATGCCGTGAACGTCCTGTCCGTCCTGAAATGGACGTCCGCGGGCGGATTCGAGACGCTCGCCAACACCGCGTACACGACCGCCGACCGCGCGGGCAACGCCATCGGCGGCAGCATCGTGGCCGGAGCCGTGGACCTCGCCACCGGTCGCTACCTCTTCGGCAAGTACAACGCCGGCTCGTTCTACCTCTGGAGCTTCTCGGAGTCCGCCCCCGCGGCATCCCGCTTCACCTACCTCGGCTCCTTCAGCGCCGGATCGGCGCCGAACGGCAACGGCGACATGGCGTTCGACAACCGCGGCAACCTCTACGTGCTGGGCGCCGCCACCGTCAACAACGCCAGCAGCGCGGCGATCTTCACCGTCAGCGCCGAGACCCTCGCGGCCGCGAACGGCGGCACCCTCCCCGTGAGCACGTCCACGACGCGCACCCTGAACGGGCTGGACGCCTCCCCCGCCTTCGGCAGCGTGAACGGCATCGCCTTCTCGCCCCGCGGGACGGTGTACCTCTCGAGCAACACGAGCACCTACGAGTTCGACCCCACCACCTGGACGCGCGTCGCCGGATCCCCCCGCGTCGACTTCGCCTCGACCGACCTCGCCAGCTGCAACAGCCCCGGCACCGTGTCCGTGCTGAAGAACGTCGTCGGTCGTGCAGCCGCGGCGGACCAGTTCCAGATCAGCCTCGCCGACGCCAACGGCGTGCTCGGGACGGCCACCACCACCGGGACCACGACCGGTCGCCAGGCGGCGCAGGTCGGACCGTTCCCCGCACCGACCGGTTCGACGCTCACCGTCTCGGAGGCCATGGCCGCCGGGTCCACATCGACCATCGCCGTCTACACCGTGCGGCTCGAGTGCTGGACCGACGGCATCCGGATCTCCACCGCCAGCGGGCCGACGGGCAGCCTCACGATGCCGGACCGCTTCGGCGCGAACGTTGTGTGCACGTTCTTCAACTCGCCGAGCCCGGTCGCCACGGTCACCGTGACCAAGCGCGTCCTCGACCCCGCGACGGGGCAGTCGACGCCCGCTGCGGGCTGGACCCTCGGCACGGCGGGGACGGCCACCGCCGGCACGGCGACGGTCCTGCCGAGCGAGGCACCCCGTCAGGTCACCGACGCTTCCGGTAGCGCGACCTGGACCGTCCTGTTCGGGTCGGCCGCCTCGCGCGCCACGCTGACCATCTCGGAGGTGCAGCAGACGCGGTTCACCTTCGTCAGCGGCTCGTGCACCGTCAACGGCACGGCCGTCGCCGTCACCTTCACCACCACGGGCGGCGTGGTCAGCGGCTCCCTCCCGGGGGTGGCCCCATCGGCGACGGTCGCGTGCACGCTGATCAACCAGCCCGTGACGTCGCTGACGCTCGTGAAGTCCGTGTCGTTCGGCAGCGCCGCGGCGACCGACTGGACGCTCACCGCCACCGCCCCGGCCACGCCGGCCGGCTCCCTGCCCGGTCCCACCGGACGCACCGGGACCGCCGCCGTGACCAACGTCCCGGTCAGCCCCGCCCGCGCCTACCGCCTGAGCGAGACCGGCGGGTCCGCCTCCTACGTGCAGGTCGGCGCCTGGCGCTGCGTCGAGTCGACGGGGACCGAGGTCGCCGTGACCGCGGCCGGCGACGTCACCCTGCGGACGGGAGCGGCCGTGACCTGCACGGTCACCAACGCCACGGCGACGATGACCGTGCTGAAGGACGTCGTCACCCCGAGCGCCGGGTTCCAGCCCTCGACGTGGACCATCTCCGCCACGCCGGCGGCGCTCACCGGCGGCACGCTGCCGACCCAGTCCCGCGTCGGCGCGGCCTACGACCCCGTGGCGGGGAACGCGGCCAGCACGTTCGAGGTGCGCCCGGGCCACGGGTACACCCTCTCCGAGGCGCCGACCCAGAGCGGCACCCGCCTCGCCTACCAGACCCTCCGGCTCGAGCGGCTCGACGGGACGACATGGACGACGGTCGACAGCCGCGCCATCGTCGCCCCGTCCGCCGGTCAGAACGTCGTCTACCGGTTCGTGAACGCCCCGGTGACGGGCCCCGTCCTGCCCCTCACGGGCGGCGTCGGCGCCGACTCGTTCCTCCTCGCCGGAGCCCTCCTGCTTGCCCTCACCGTCGCGGGCGCGCTCATCCACCGCCGTCGCCGAGGAGGAAGCCCGACCAGATGACTTCCTCCGTCGCCCGACGACGCCGACCCCCGAAACACACCCTGCATCACCTCCCGAGAGGAAAATCTATGTCCATCCGAAAGAGAGCGGGCGCCATTCTGAGCGTCCTCGCGCTCGGGTCCCTCGCCGCCGTCGGTGCCGTCGCACCGGCTTCGGCCGTGACGCTCCCGGGCAACATCGACTCGGCGATCAACCGCACGCTGACCCTGCACAAGCACGCGCTCGGCCCGTCGACCCCCCTGAACCCGCAGTCGACCGGGCAGGAGCTGGCGACCCCGCCGGCCGACCCGCTTGCCGGCGCGCAGTTCACCGCCACCCTGGTCTCCGGCATCGACCTGACCACCGCCGCCGGCTGGACCCAGGCGGCCCAGCTGACGCCGGCGCAGGCCGCGCAGCGCCCGAACACCGTGAGCTTCACCTCCACGGTGTCGAACGCGGCCGGCGTCTCGACGTTCCCGGTCGACGCGGCGCAGTACCCGACCGGTCTGCCCATCGGCGTCTACCTCGTCACCGAGACCCAGCTGCCGCCGGGGGCGACCAACCCCGCCGCTCCGTTCCTCGTGACCCTGCCGACGCCGACCGGCGCCGCGGGCAGCCCGGCGAACCAGTGGATCTACGACGTGCACGTCTACCCGAAGAACGCGGTGACGCAGCTGACGAAGACCCGCGTCCCCGCCCCGGCGGGCTCGATCGA